>NZ_JAGHZH010000028.1:0-11340 GCF_017746885.1 Roseofilum sp. SBFL
GGGTGTGGCGATCTCATTTTTGCCCATATGCATACTCTTGGGAATTGATATGCAGAAAAAATGGCGCGATCGCCTGCCTTGTCTACACTCTACGATTCCGAAAAGCTTTAGCTTTTCGGAGAGTGACAGAAGAGGGGTAAATAGTCTTGGTTATAGGGTTCAATGGGGGGATAAAGCTCTCTCATGCGATGGTAATTGGTAACTTAGGGAATTGGATTAGTATGGAAACTAAAGTCAGGCTGAAATTGTCCTGAATGATTAGATTTTAATTCCATTGTACTGATGAAATCCTGGATAGCCATTTTTGCGATCGCTCTGACCTCTCCCTTGATCTCCCTTCCAGGTTGGGGGGCAGAGCGCGTTGTCTTTAAGTATTCTGTCTTTCGGCGATCTCTCTCTGTCGCAGAATTAACCACGTTTGCTGAAACTGGAGAAATGACTCCTGCTCTGCAACGCAACTTACAAACCCTCGGGCAAAACCCTGAAGATTTTCGTACCCTGTTAACTGCACCCATCAGTGTTGATGTTGTATTTCTCGATAGAGCTTTAAATAGCACCATCGGGCGTAAAATTCTGGATCGGGTAGCGGAAATTGTCCATACACCTTCCCAAGGTGCAAATACTCAAGCGCTCCGAGCTGCTTTAATTTTATCGGCTAGTGAAGATGGAGAAATTACCTTATTGGAAACCCTGCAAAAATATCCAACACCGGAAATCGAAGTTGAAGGGGCACGGCTCATAGAAGCTTACAACCAATTGAATCGATTTGCTAAACCTGCCCAAATTTTGATCGATTTATTCAAATAAGGGCAATCTATGGAAGCGATCGCCCCCATGTTAACGTATTCTTCAAATTTCGACCCAGATTTAGTAAATCTAGCTACTGTCTTGCCCGTAATCTCATTGGTAATCTAGAGTATGCATTTAATTATGCAATCAAAATATCTTGTAGCAGTAGATTTCTGAGCTGAACGTCCTGTAACTGTTAATACTCAACTGTTACACCCTCCTATCTTTGACAAATGTCAGGGTTTTCTGTATTTTAATCTGACATGCTGATGGTTGCATAACTCAGAAGTTACAGGATACATCATCAATACCAGATAGCTTCAATGTTCCTGATTATTGTCCTAAGGATAGGATGAAACCTTGATTAAAACCGATTTCCTCATTAATTCCCTTTGCCAATTTTCCGGCTTGTTTGGGGATCGCAGACCCTTATTCTTCCAAGACAAACTTCAAAGCAACCATTATATTTACCTCGTCAACTGGCGATCGTTATACTGTGCATTTGCCTACTTCCCATCACCCTCAACCTGATGGGATTAGATTTTGGTACTTATCCCCCAGAACTCGATCTAGAAGCAGCCGCTAACCTCAGTTCTAATCAACTGATCGATACCCTGCACCATACCCTATCTGGAAGTTTTACCCATACGATCTTAGAATGGAGTGCCTTTTGTGCAGCCTTATTTACCGTAGTTCTGGCCTTTGCCCACTTCAAAATTCACCAAGACGTAACCACCCCTGTTCTCGGAATCACCCTCTTCTTTGCTGGAGTAATGGATGCATTCCATACCCTAGCGGCCGATCGCCTGATCCCAGCCGTTGCTGATAACCACAACCTTATTCCCTTCACTTGGGCAATTTGCCGTCTATTTAATGTGCTAATCGCCTTAGCTGGAGTTAGCCTCTTACTTCTCCCCAACGCTCAACGCTGGCAACGTAAGTTTCATATCGTTATTGCTATCAGTTTCATCTTTGGTCTCATTGCTTACCAAATTATCTACCTCTGCGCCACCAGCAATACCCTTCCAGAAACTATGTATCCTGGCACTCTCTTCACCCGGCCCTGGGATCTGATTCCCCTCATCCTATTTTTGCTCGGTGGTTTCTGGATTTATCCGCAGTTCTACCACAAATATCCTAGTCTGTTTTCCCATGCCCTCATTATTAGCACCATCCCTAATGTGGCCACCCAACTCCACATGGCCTTTGGTTCCACTGCCCTATTTGATAATCACTTTAATATCGCCCACTTTCTCAAAATCATTGCCTATCTCGTTCCTTTAACTGGACTGATCCTCGATTATATTCATACCTATGATCAATTAGAAGAAAATAACCAAATCCTCAACAGCATAATGGAGATATTCGCCTGTTTTCTCAGAGTGGACAAGGTACAGAAGTACGGGTAACTCTTCCAGTTACACCACTTTGTACTAGGGAATAGGGAGTCATCTCTGTGTCTGTAATACAGCACTTTGCTTGCGTTATGAAACACAAGCTTGAATCCTCTCTCTCCATGTACCACAACCCTATTCCCTATTCCCCAGCGCAAAGCGCTGTTAAGGATGCACATAGACAAACCAACCGATCAGTGTAACCAGAAAGCCAACGCTAAATACAATGGTCAGGACATAAAGTTGGCCAATCCCGACTGAACTATACTTTAAACCTTCTCCACTAAACAGGGTAACCACACCTACGAGGTTGACTAAACCATCGATGATATAGCGGTCGAACCAAGAAGTAAGTCGAGCCGATTGTTCTACAGCAAAGACAACGGTCATGCGATAGAGGCGATCGATATAAAAATCATACGCTAGTAGATCTTGGATAAATTTAAGCGGTTTGATAATTGACCGAGCTAATGTTCTGGGTAGGGGAATGATGGCACCAATTAGACATCCGGCTAAACCTGACATAATCACCAGAATAACCGTAATTTTGTGAACATAACCCCAATTGGGAATTAGGGATAATTGATGTAAGAGCCAGGGACAGACTAAGGTAATGATGATTAAACTCACCATGGGTACAGCCATGGGCCAAGCCACTTCAGGTGCCCGTCGGCTTTTAGGTTGGGTTTCTCCAGCAAAGACGAGGCGATAAACGCGTGTTAAATTCAGGGCGCTCAAAGCATTGACTAAGAGCAGGACGACCAATAACCAAGGTTCGTAGTACCAAAAGTTATCCGCACCCAAGCGCAAAGCCCAAAAACCACCGAGGGGTAAAATTCCGACTAAACCTGCACTACCAACCAGAAATGAAGTGGTGGTAACTGGCATTTTCGACTGTAGTCCCCCTAGCTCGGTTAAGTCTTGGCTATTGGTGGTGAGGATAATCGAACCAATACTCATAAACAATAAGGCTTTGGCGATCGCATGGGCAAACAGTAGCATCAGCGCGAACCCTGTCCACTGCGTTCCCACGGCAATAAATACCAATCCCAAATAAGCGCTCGTGCTGTGCGATAGAGCGCGTTTAATATCCACTTGTGCTAAGGCGACCAAAGACGAGCCGATCGCCGTTAAAATACCAATGACGACTAACGTAGCAGAAGCCACTGGAGAGAGGGCTAAAATCGGTTGTAGCTTGATTAATACATAAGCACCACAGGCTACCACTACCGAATTCCTCAAAATCGAAGCCGGGTTTGGCCCTTCCATGGCCTCATCTAACCACATATGTAAGGGGAACTGGGCACATTTTCCTGTTGGTCCTGCAATCAAAGCTAACCCTAGGAGAGTGCCAAACCAAGGGGATAATTCAGCCGTTTCAGCCCAGATATAGAGGCGATCGAAATCCAAGGTTCCTGCGGTTGTTCCCAAAGCCACCAAACCCATGAGTAATAAAATATCACCCACTCGCTTGGTCAGAAATGCATCTCTTGCCGCCGTAACCACCAAAGGTTGGGCATACCAAAAGCCCACTAAGAGATAGGTTGATAGGGTCAACATTTCTAATAAACCATAGGTCAGCAAGAGAGAGTCACTCAGGGCAATTCCGCTCATCGCTGCTTCAAAAAAGCCCATCATGGCAAAGAAACGTGCCAGTGCCCAATCTTTTTCTAGATATCCCAGAGCGTAGAGTTGCGATAATAGACTTAATCCCGTAATTAAGGACATTGCCCCTAAACTCACGGCAGAAATGGTCAAGGTTAGGGAAAAATCAATATCAATCACCTTTAACCAGTGAAAAACAATTAAATGAGGTTCTCTATCCCAAACCAGATTAAAGACAATTAATCCATGCACAAAGGCCAAAACTGTCATCAGCAGATTAAAGTATGCTGCTGGTCTAGGCCCAGTACGACGCACCATCCGAGTTGACCAAGGCAAGGTAAGAATGCCTCCGATCAAACCATAGAATGGAATGTACCAACTTGTTTCTAAGAAATATTCAGACATAGGTTACGTTAAAGGTCTAATTGGCTGTATTTTAATAATTTGGTTAAACTTTTAATCTGAGTTTCTTGACATTTGCACACTCTTGATCCCTGCCGTGCCTTACAGCTAAGGGATGATCCCATCCCTTAGCCTACCCCAAAATGCTGTTGCGATCGTGTGGCTCATCACTGGCACAATAATTGTCCCCTGCCAACTACATTAAGTATATTTACATATCTTATCTCGTGAATTAAGTTGATCTATCATTGTATCTTAAGTTTTTTAATAAAAAATTAATTTCTGTTAAGGCATCACAAAAGTTAATTAATCAAATCAAGGGTTATTATGATTAATTCTATTGCCAGGAGAGTCATGCTTCCCATATCCTTAATAGAGAAGCAAAAAACTATTTTGCTTTCCTAGGAAAATTGGGTGTCCTAGTGCTATCTTTCGCTTTTTCAGATCAGGAGATTAACAATGCCCATAGCCGTTGGAATGGTAGAAACATTAGGCTTTCCTGCCGTCGTCGAAGCTGCTGACGCGATGGTAAAAGCTGCTCGTGTGACCCTTGTTGGATACGAAAAAATTGGGAGTGGTCGGGTAACCGTCATTATCCGGGGAGATGTATCGGAAGTTCAAGCTTCAGTAGCTGCGGGGATTGAATCCGCCAAGCGGGTTGATGGAGGAGAAGTTTTATCGACTCACATTATTGCCAGACCCCACGAAAACCTAGAGTATGTTCTTCCCATCCGTTATACCGAAGCGGTGGAGCAGTTCCGAAGCTACTAGTACCGTTGAAAGCCAAAACAGGACGAAGTTGAGTTAGCAATTATTACTCAACTTCACCCTCATACTTACCCATCTCCATTGAAAACATTAGGAGTTTTGAATCAATGTCAATTGCAGTTGGAATGGTAGAAACCCTAGGTTTTCCTGCCGTTGTAGAAGCAGCCGACGCAATGGTAAAAGCCGCTCGCGTCACCCTGGTTGGATATGAGAAAATTGGTAGTGGTCGAGTAACCGTGATTGTTAGAGGCGATGTATCTGAAGTACAAGCTTCTGTTGCTGCTGGAGTAGATAATATTAGGCGCGTCAATGGCGGAAAAGTCCTTTCTACCCATATCATTGCTCGTCCCCACGAAAACTTGGAGTATGTACTCCCCATTCGTTACACCGAAGACGTACAACAATTTGCCGAAAGTACTAATGCTATTCGGTCAAGTCGTTCGTAAGGATCTGATATTCGATCCATGCAAGTTGCTAAAGTTTGTGGCACAGTCGTTAGCACCCAAAAAGATCCGAGTCTTAGAGGGTCTAAGTTTTTGCTGTTGCAGTTGATAGATGAGCAAGGCCGCCTTCTTCCTGAATATGAGGTAGCCGCAGATCCAAGTGTGGGAGCTGGGTTAGATGAATGGGTTCTGGTGAGTCGTGGTAGTGCAGCTCGCCAAATTGAAGGAACCCAAAATCGTCCTATAGATGCAACCGTTGTCGGAATTATTGACACGGTAACCGTGGGAAATTCACGAATCTATAGCAAAAAAGATACCTATTAATGTTCAGTCCTCAAGGGTCAGGGTTGGTCGAGGGCGGTATGCATTGTATCTATCTCAGTTTAATCAATCAGAACCCTTTTGAGGTCGGATAACATCCGAAACTCGACCCAATTAACCCCATGACACCAGAGACAAAATCGCTATAGGAGGAAAATCATTATTATGGTTGTGCTTAACCAGACACGGAGCAGTGCGGCTCCCCCCACCCCTTGGTCGAAGGACTTAGCGGAACCGCAAATTGATAGTAGTGCTTATGTCCACTCTTTCTCGAATCTAATTGGTGATGTCCATATTGGAACGAACGTCTTAGTAGCGCCCGGCACGTCTATCCGAGCTGATGAAGGCGCTCCTTTCTATATTGGAGATTATACCAATGTACAAGATGGGGTAGTTATTCATGGTCTAGAAGAAGGCCGAGTGGTTGGGGATGATGGCCAGAAATATTCCGTTTGGATTGGTAATCATTCTTCTATTACCCACATGGCCCTGGTACATGGGCCGGCCTACGTGGGAGATAATTGTTTTATTGGTTTCCGCTCTACAGTCTTCAACGCCAGAATTGGTCACGGATGCATCGTAATGATGCACGCTTTGATCCAAGATGTGGAAATTCCCCCAGGTAAGTATGTGCCTTCTGGATCAATTATTACCAATCAACAGCAGGCCAATCGCCTGCCAGATGTGCAAAAAGGTGATGTGGCTTTTGCCAGCCATGTGGTAGGCATTAATGATGCCCTCAGAGCTGGGTATCGATGTGCCGACAATATCGAATGTATTACGCCCATTCGCCATGAATCGGGCGACTCATTGGGCAACTCTAGTAATGGTCAAACCCAAAGTAATATGACAACTCTTAATTCAGAAACCGAAACCCAAATTAAACAGTTACTCGCCCAAGGCTATAAAATCGGGGCAGAGTATGCCGATCAACGCCGTTTCCGGACTAGCTCTTGGAAGAGCTGCCCGGTAATCGATTCAAATAATACTACAGCCGTATTGTCAGCAGTTGAATCTTGTATGGCAGAGCATGGAGGTGAGTATGTGCGCCTGATTGGTATCGATCCAAAAGCAAAACGGCGTGTCCTAGAAACGATTGTTCAAAAACCAGGTGACCAACCCGGTACTGCTAGCACCAGTACTCCAGCCACCTCAAGAGTTCCAATAAGTCAAAATGGTTCATCCTCGAATGGTGCAGGCGTGGCTGCTGATTTGAACTCAAAAGTAAAACAATTGGTTAATCAAGGATACCGCATTACAACGGAACATGCGGATAAACGACGCTTCCGTACCAGTTCCTGGCTTACCGGTGCTCCGATTACGGGAACCAGTCCCACAGCCGTTTTGAATGGCATTGAAGCGGTGTTGAGAGATTGTGAAGGGGAATATGTACGCTTGATTGCGGTTGACCCCAATGCTAAACGCCGGGTTTTAGAAGAAGTGATTCAGCGACCGGATGGTAGGGTGGCTCCGAGTAGTAATGGTGCGTCGAGTATCGCTACTTCTCCAGATCCAGTAGCTCGCGCTAGTAGTTCGGTAGCAGTAGATTCTGGAAAACTGAGTGCTGAGGCGATCGAGCAAGTGCGTGCCTTGCTGGCCCAAGGCTACAAGATTGGTACGGAACATGCAGATAAACGACGCTATAAAACGGGATCTTGGAAGAGTTGTACCCCAATTGAATCGAGCCGTGAGTCAGATGTGATCGCTGGTTTGGAAGCTTGCCTGGCTGAACATGCAGGGGAATATGTACGGATGTTGGGTATCGATACGACGGCGAAACGGCGCGTAGCTGAATCGGTGATTCAACGCCCGTAAGTCCTGATTTAATAGACTTCTTGCAGAAGTCAGGCTAGCAATGGTCATAAAAATAGATGATGACTGCATTAGTATTGACTGGCTATCAACTTATGCAAGGGGTCTAATGTACTGAAGAGAATCAGCAGACGGAAAAAATGGGGGAGGGTTTTCTCCTCTAAGAAATGGATTTCGGACTGAGGTTCGATCTAGAAATGTGCTGCAACGATGAGGTTCAATAGTATTATGGCGGTTATGCCTTGGCAACCTCTTCATAACCAAAAGTCTTGTATTGATGGGGAGGTGAGCATTGACCCTAGCGCGGTGGTAGCTCCTGGTGTGGCACTGATCGCGAATCCTGAAAGTCGGATTGCGATCGCGGCAGGTGCTTGTATTGGTATGGGGGTGGTTCTCCATGCTGATGGGGGAACCTTAAGGGTTGAGGAAGGAGCAATCTTAGGTGCAGGAGTCTTAGTGGTGGGTTCGGGAACCATTGGCGCTAGGGCTTGTATAGGACCGGTTTCAACGGTGTTTAATTGCTCAGTGGAGTCAGAGCGGGTGGTTCCTCCGGGTTCGTTATTGGGCGATCGCGGACGTTCGGAAACGGAGAATCAGCAGGTGGAGGAGCCAGTGGAGTCTGTACCTGAAGTTGAACCTGAACCAGAGGTTAAACCTCAAGCTCAAGAGTCTAAAATTACGGGTGAAGTGCCTCAATCTAATCCTTCGGCGACTCAAGCTTCGATTCATTCGGCGATCGCCCGTAATTTAATTGCCAATCCACCCACAACTCGTACAACGAGTAACTTAGATTCTCCTAACTCAGACCAAACATCTACAGATTCATCGACAGAAGACCCGACTTCAGCATCGGTAAATTCCCCAGTTTATGGGCAGCAGCATCTGCAACGGTTAATGGCGACCTTGTTTCCCCATCGTCAACAATTGGATGGAAATATACAAGATTCTCCAGTTTCTGAGGATAATGGTAAATAAATCGATGGAGTTCCACCATTGGGCCTCTATACTAATAGTAGAGGAGTGCAGGTGATGGATATCCCTCTCAAGTCAAGAGCATGAGTCGATTCGATACTCTCAATGGAAGTGCATTAGGTTTAGTGTCAACCCGGAGCTTTCCGGCTGTAATTGCGGTTGCCGATGCCATGATTAAGGCGGCAGAGGTAGTTTTGGTGGGCATTGAAAAGATTGGTAATGGATATTGTACGGCGATCGCCAGGGGAAGAATCGCAGATATTCGATTAGCCGTAGAATATGGGTCGGAAACCGCCAAGGACTTTGGCCTCGATCAACTCGTCAGCAGTAGTGTCATTCCTAGACCCTTACCCAATCTGGAAGTCATTTTTCCCATTAATCCCCAGTTTATGGAAGTGACTGCTCATAACCGAGAAAACCGGTATAGCCGTCAAGCCGTAGGATTACTCGAAACCGTTGGCTTTCCCCCCATGGTTGGTGCGGCCGATGCCATGCTCAAATCAGCCAATGTGGAACTCATGTCCTTTGAGACTATTGGTTCTGGACTTTGTACCGCTATTATCCGGGGGTCAGTCGCTGATGTAGCCATGGCCATTGAATCTGGAGTCTATGAGGCTCAACGAATTGGAGAACTTCATGCCATTTATATCATTCCCAGACCTCAAGACGACTTAGAAGACATTCTACCTGTAGCCAGTGCTTTGATACAAGAAGAATCAGAACCCTTGATGTTACCGGTGAGCATCGAGCAGGAAGAAATGGAAGAAGAATTGGTCAAGTTACCAGAGCTGGAAAAAGTACCCCTTAAAATTGAAGAAAAGTAATCATAACTTCTAAAGATAACCCATGGATACACCATCAACCTACACCCCTCCCCAAGTCTGGCAACCGGATACCGACACTGGAGGAACTTGGTCAAAAATCAATCGTCCCATTGCTGGCCCTACCCATGAGAAAGAATTACCCGTAGGCAATCATCCCCTGCAACTCTATTCCCTGGCTACCCCCAATGGTCAAAAAGTGACGATTCTGCTCGAAGAATTGTTAGCCCTGGGTATTTCTGAAGCTGAGTACGATGCTTACCCGATCAAAATTCAGGAGGGGGATCAGTTTGGCAGTGGTTTTGTCGCCATTAATCCCAATTCTAAGATTCCGGCTCTGGTTGACCACAGCACAACCCCCGAAACTCGTGTCTTTGAATCGGGGTCTATCCTGCTCTATCTGGCGGAAAAATTTGCCGCCTTCTTACCCACTGAAGCTGCTGCACGCACAGAATGCCTATCCTGGCTCTTTTGGCAGATGGGTTCAGCGCCCTATGTTGGCGGTGGGTTTGGCCATTTTTATAGTTATGCACCGACGAAAATTAAATACTGCATTGACCGGTTTACCATGGAGACTAAGCGTCAGCTTGATGTCCTCAACCGGCAGTTAGCAGATAAGCAGTATATTTGCGGTGAGGATTATACCATTGCTGATATCGCCATCTGGCCGTGGTATGGGTCGTTGACATTGGGCAAACTTTACGATGCAGGTGAGTTTCTAGACGTACAATCTTATACCCATATCATGACGTGGGCGGAGGAAATTGCCTCCCGGCCAGCCGTGCAACGAGGACGCAGGGTCAACCGTACATGGGGTCCCGAAGAGGAGCAACTCCACGAGCGACACTCGGCGAGTGATTTTGAAGCGCCGAGTGCTTCGCCCTAGGGTTTTAATGCCAGAACCCTTACTTGCGATCGCTATGGGCAGGCCTTCCAATTGTCTGCAAAACATCTCTATACCTCATTCTCTGGCCAATAGTCGCGATCGTAGAGATCCGAGAGAAGAAAAAGATCGGTTAAAGCTTCCATAACGCTTGTGCTGTTGCATTGTTCGCTACTCTAGCACAGGTTGAATCGTTATCTTTGAGCTAAACCATCCCATTCAAGTTCATTAAATTTCGCGATTGATAGTGGCAACCTCTGGTTGAATTTCTCGGTCATATGCCACGATCTCCAGTTGCTCTTGTAATGACATTGAGGTCGGGTTCCAGACAGAGCAAGATCGCATCCTCTTTGGCATCTGCCTTTACAGTGCTTTACGATAGTATTTTCGATATATGTATAGAGGCGATCGCCATGAAAGTCGAATTGAAACAGCATTTGTCTTTGCTCATCTTTAGTGGGGTCTCTACCTTTGCTCTGCTCTATGGTTGTGCATCATTATCCCAGCCTCAACCCTCTCAAGAAATGTTAATGGATGTGGCGACAAATCTAGTTACCCAAAAATTCGTAAATTCCTCTTGCGAAGATTTATCACAAATCAAGTCTACCGATCCGAGTCAGGCTACAGGTCCGGAAGCAGCATTGCAAAAGAAAGCAATAGAAATGCTGCGGAGCAATCCACAAGTGCGCGAAGAATTTATTAATCGTGTTGCTCCACAAATTGCTAATCGGATGTTTGAATGCGAGCTGATTCCCTAGTTGAGGTAAGACTAGCGATCGCCCGTTTCTCACTTTTGCCCAGATCTTTGAGTTCTTCTGCTAGATGCGACTGATCGATCCGCTCCAGTTGGCGATCGCGCAAGAACTGTGATGTAAATGAAAAGGCATTAATTATAGCGCTTTGCGCTAGGGAATAGGGAATAGGGAATAGGCTTTTGGTACATAGCTTTGAGGATTCAACACTGTCCCTCATAACAGCGCAAAGCGCTGTATCAGAAAAATGGGTTGAAAACCCCGTCCTAAAAGGACGGCTTTTCTTGCTTTCTAATCTATCGGATTCTCCTATTTTACAATATTTGTGATCTAATGTAAGAAAGAGTTTAACTAAGCTTCACTTCATGGAAAAAGCAC
>NZ_JAGHZH010000029.1:0-51103 GCF_017746885.1 Roseofilum sp. SBFL
CGTGCGGATAGCTTCATCGAGCCTTCCGTACTGCTCTTTCGCTCCTTCTAGTTTCATCTCGTAGACCATCATGGTTTTATCGTTCTTGCTTGCGATAAATCATAGCATGGATTTTCCTCAATGGTGCGACCAATTAAAAAAACCGCCCTCCGCTTCGCTAAAGGACGGGGCTTTAAACCCAGTTCTTTGGTAAACAAGCCGCCTGTAGAATGGGCTCGGGTGGTTCATCTAGTCTAACGTAAGTACGGGAGTTTAAGGAGGTTCACGCCCAATTACCAATCCATCAGGCGATCGCACCATGTTAAACTGAAATAAACCCTACGTTCTTGAACCAATGAATGATTCCAGCCTTTCTTCGGAACCTAAGCTCGACAAAGTAGAAATTTCTATCGCCTTAGACGCAGAATTACTCGAACAAATCCAACATTTAACCAACGACCCTTCAAGAATTATTGAAACAGCTATTCGTCAATGGCTCAAAGGCTCAAACCAAAGGGATGATGAACTCACCCGTACTCTGATCAAAAATCCCCCCCTACCTCCCAGAGGTGAATGGAACGATTAAAACCCAAGGCGACCAGGATTAATGGGAGTACACTGGGATCTTAGACCATCAGATCCCCAATGGGTTCTAAGAACCTTAAATTGTCAACCCTCAGATGCGCTGAATCGGTTATTCCTCAATCTAGAAAATCTAAGCTACTCTAGGTTAGAGGTCAAATGTCTGTTCAATTCACCGACACCAACTCATGAATGCTTCCTCCCATGCATCCATTTCCACCCTAAACGAAACCAGCCTTTCTAATCATCTAGAGACGGGAGACCTAACACCGCCAAGTCTGTCCGAGTTAGGTGCTGAATTAAGCTTTATCCATAATACCTCTGGTGAGTATCTAGCCTTTCAGTGGACTCAAGGGGAACGCTATGATTTAGCTCCTGAGACTTTGGTGGGGCAATTGATGGAAAATACCCTCTACCCCATTCCCATCGATGCCTATTTGGATCGAGTGCGCCAAGTATTGGAAAATAAATTACCGGATCGTTTTAGCTATCCCTTTCAGTATGGAGAATGCTACTTCCTCTTCGATCTGGTGATCGCTCCAGTGCTAACCTCTCCCTTGAAAGCCAATCGAGTGTTGGTTCTTGGGCGACTCCTCTCGAGTGCTGTAGGGTCTCAATCCTTTGCCAGTAGCTCAGATCCACCGCAGCAGGGAGAGCGCAAAACCAGCGATCATTATCAGACGCTTCTAACTCGGATCACCCGCAAAATTAGACGGACGCTAGATTTAGAAACTATCTGCAATCAGACGGTGGAAGGCTTGGGTATTGCTTTAAACTTAGAAAGCTGTGCGATCGCCCAAAAGTGCCTAGAGACAGAACACCTCAAAGTGGTTGCCCACTATACCCATCAAGGGAACCCTTCCCAAATCGGCAGTTTGCTCCCCTTAGAAAATAATTCTCCCTTAATTGATGCCCTATCGAGCCTAGATCCCTTAGCCTGGGTAGAATCAGAGGATAAAGAGTCTTTAGGGTCTCGATTAGCTGTAGCCACCTGCTATCAGGATCGCCCCAATGGGTTACTGTTGTTATCTCCTCCCGTCAGATGCAACCCAGATCGAGCCTATTTGTGGTCCGCCGAAGAGATAGAGTTGGTGAGGGAGTTGGCCGATCAAGTGGGAACGGCGATCGCCCATGCTACGCTCTACCAAGAACTAGAATTAGCCAGAGAACAAGCTGAGGAAGCCTCTCGACTCAAAAGTGAATTTTTGGCCAATACCTCCCATGAACTGAGAACCCCCCTCAATGGAATGATTGGGTTTTTGAAACTGATCCTGGATGGAATGGCTGACGATCCCGAAGAGCAAATGGAATGGGTTCAAGAAGCCCATAAGTCTGCCTTGCATCTTTTAAACTTGATTAATGATGTGTTGGATCTGGCCAGAATTGAAGCCGGAAAAATGCAGATCGATATCAGTCCGGTAAATTTGGATGAATTATTCACGAACCTGGACAACTTTACCCGACCTCAAGCGGAAACAAAAGGGTTAAGTTATGAAATTAGCCGCACCCCAACCCGCGATGAAGTAATGATTACGGGCAATTATCAACGTCTGCTGCAAGTCTTGTTGAATTTAGTCGGCAATGCCGTTAAATTTACTCATGAAGGGGGCATTACTATTACCGCAGAAGTGATCGCGAAGAAATTCCAAGTTGGGGATCGGGAGCATCCAGGGTTCGTCAAAGTGAGTGTGGCGGATACAGGAATTGGCGTACCTTTGGAGAAGCAAGAGCAACTGTTTCAAAATTTTTCTCAAGTGGATGGGTCTCGCACCCGTCAATATGGAGGAACTGGATTAGGATTAGCCATTTCTCAGCGTTTGATTGAAACGATGGGGGGGGAAGTGAATTTCTTTAGTATGGGAGAAGGATTAGGTTCAACTGTAACGTTTACGGCTCCCTTGGGACAGTTGCCCGTAATTGTGAAGGAGTAAAATCATGGGGAGGGTTTGATGGTAGATAAAGGATTGGAAGTCAGTTCAAGTTCTGACCATCGGCATGGGGCTTGCTCTAATCCAGAGATGTTAACAGTGATGGCGGCGATCGCCAATGCTATCCTTTACGAAGAACTCGAATTAGCCCGAGCGCAAAGCGAAGAAACCTCACGACTTAAACAGCAACTTCTGAATAAGGTTTCCCATGAGTTTAGAACACCGCTCAATGGCATGATTGGTTTTCTAAAGCTTATCCTTGATGGTATGGCTGACGATCCCGAAGACCAAATGGAGTTTGTTCAAGAAGCTCATAACTCAGCGCTGCGACTGTTGAATCATATCGAGGACTTTCTGGATTTAGCGAAGCTCCAAGCTGGGGAAATGACGATTGAGCTAAGTTCAATCCATCTGGATGAGCTGTTGCAAGATGTAGAGAAGTTTACCCGATCTAAAGCCGAGGAGAAAGGTTTAGAGTATAGTATTTCTGCGCCTCCGACTAGAGATGAGGCGATCGTGGTGGGCAATTATCAAGGACTGCTACAAGTGATGTTAAATCTGGTTGGTAATGCCATTAAGTTTACCCATGAGGGGGAAATTACGATTCGAGGACAAGCGATCGCTCAAAAATATGCGGTCCTAGGACGCGAGTACCCTGGGTTTGTCAAGCTGATTATATCGGATACCGGTATTGGTGTCGCTTTAGACAAGCAAAACAAGCTATTTGAGGCATTTTACAAAGTTGATGGATCGAATACGTCCAGATACGAAGGTACAGGCATTGGATTAACAATTTCCCAAGGATTGATGGAGTCCATGGGATGTCAAATTGATTTCTTTAGTATGGGGGAAGGATTGGGATCGACCGTAACTTTAACGGTTCCTTTACAACAATTACCGATCCTGATTAAGGACTAGATAAAGTAGGTGATTTAATCCATTGACGATCGGCGATTATACTGAAGAGACTGATGGACTCTTCTAATAAGCAGGCATGACCACTATGGGGTAAATCAATGATTTGAGCATTTTTTAGATGTTGTTGTAAATACCGAGATTCGGAGACTGAAGGTAACAAGCGATCGCTCCCGCTGGCTAAAATGAGCGTTGGTTGCACGATTTGGTAAAGATCCTGGACATCGAGTGTAAATTGACGGAGTAAAGATAACCGCCAAGCGGAGGTGTCAGCCGGCACATTACAAAGGGCAGACCAAAGGGATTGACGATCTTGGGGAGCGATGCGAGGGAGGGCAGCCAGTAAAAAATAAACAGCAACACTACCAAGATTATAGAGGCGATCGGGAATCCAAGGCACAATGGACTCCCCCAGTGCCATCCAAGGACGACGATGGAACGAAGAAGCGGGATTGACCAAAATTAAATGAGAAATCAATTCGGGTGCTTTGAGAACCGTTTTCAGTGCCAAACAGCCCCCGAAAGACTCGCCGCATAAATACACCTGCCGGTTGACTCTAGAAGCTAACTGAGCTTCAATCAAATGGATTAGGCGATCGCTCAATCCGTCCCAATCTAGGCGATCATTCACTGGAATTCTCAAAGCACACACCTCAAAATTCGGTTGCAACTCTTGCGCCTGACGAGCAAACAGCGATCCCCAACCATCCATACCCGGTAAGAAAACCAATAAATCAGCTTCGGGACGCACTGCGCCGAACTGGAGAAAATGAGGAGAACCATTAGACATAGGAAAAAATCAAAATATAGCCTTGGGTATTCAAGATCAATAACAAATGCATTGATCCCTAAAGAAATATTAATTAATCCTAATCATAGACCAAGGCACTTTTCCTGTGAATTCCCTTATTTTTCCCTTAATTAGCCGCTCCTCCTGAAGCTTGAAGCCATAAGCTGCTCTTTTCTCTAGCCCTCTCCAGTCTGTTATCTTAGTCTCACCTGAAATTAATTGGCCATCCAGACCAACCTGAGCGATTAAGGCTACAATTATAATCAATTCCCTTTATTGATCGGTTGAGTAAAATCTTTAGTAAAATCCATAAAATCACCTGACGGGTTGATTCGACAAAACAGATCATTAAAAAAAGTCATCTTAATCTTCCATGAACTCTGAGTATCAAACAAAAAAGACCTTTACCATTACAACCCCTCTATACTACGTCAATGACTTGCCCCATATTGGGAGCGCCTACACTACCATTGCCGCAGACGTTTTAGCTCGCTACTGGAGACTTCGGGGAGAAGAAGTCTTGATGATTACGGGGACAGACGAACATGGCTTAAAAATCCAACGCACTGCCGATGAGCGCGGAAAAGACCCCCAGAGCCATTGTGATGAAATTGTCCAAGGGTTTAAAACGCTTTGGCAAAAGCTCAATATCCAGTACGATCGCTTTAGTCGCACAACAGCAGCTAAACATTATCAAATTGTGCAAGAATTCTTCCAACGAGTTTGGGAGAATGGGGACATTTATCAAGGGGTGCAACAGGGATGGTATTGTGTTTCCTGCGAAGAATTCAAAGAAGAACGAGACCTACTCGACGACCACCGATGTCCCATCCATCCCAACAAACAAACAGAATGGCGAGATGAAAATAACTATTTCTTCCGTTTGTCTAAATATCAAGACCAGTTAGAAGTATTTTATAATGAGCATCCCGACTTCATTCAACCGGAAAGTCGTCGTAATGAAGTCTTAAGCTTTGTGACCCGAGGATTGCAAGATTTTTCTATCTCGCGGGTTAACCTCGATTGGGGATTTCCTGTACCTACGGATAGTGACCATACCCTTTATGTCTGGTTTGATGCCCTATTAGGCTATATTACTGCCTTACTCGATCCTGAAGATGCTCCCAGTTTAGAGAATGCCCTAAGGCGGTGGTGGCCGATTCAAACTCATTTAATTGGTAAAGATATTCTCCGCTTCCATACCGTCTATTGGCCGGCGATGCTCATGTCTGCGGGTCTCCCCTTACCTCGACGGGTTTTTGGGCATGGCTTTCTGACGAAAGATGGCATGAAGATGGGGAAAACCTTGGGCAATACCTTAAATCCCTATGAGTTGGTGGATCGGTATGGGGCTGATGCGGTACGTTACTATTTTCTCAAGGAGATTGAGTTTGGTAAGGATGGGGATTTTAATGAAACCCGATTTATTAATGTTCTCAATGCTGATTTGGCTAATGATTTAGGGAATCTACTCAATCGGACACTAGGCATGACGAGAAAATATTGTCAGGGTCAAGTTCCCGCTATATCTGGCGATCGGATTCCGGATGATAACCCTCTCAAAACCCTGGGAACATCCTTGAAGTCAAAAGTAGATCTTGGTTACAATGCGCTAGCTTATTCCCAAGCCTGTGAAGCCATTCTGGGTCTAGTCCAAAGCAGTAATAAATATATTGATGAGCAAGCACCCTGGACGTTGTACAAACAAGGGCAAAAAGAAGCAGTCGCAGAAGTTCTCTATTCGGTGCTAGAATCTGTTCGTTTAGCTGCCTATCTCCTCTCACCGATTATTCCTGACATTAGTACCGCGATCTATAATCAATTGGGCTTTAGTGTCGATTTTAATCAGACGGTAGATCTTCAGAAGAAAATTCCCTTTGACACTCATGCCCAATGGGGTATTTTACCCGCTCAACAAACCCTAGGAAACCCCAAACCGGTTTTCCAACGTTTAGAGTTAACTGAAGCGTGAATTTGATATAATCACGAGCTTTACTTTCACTTCCAAACCACCATAAAACTATAAGATTTTAATAACTGAGGTATAACAATGATGTATGAATCGATGGAACAAAATCAAGGTCTCTGTACTCCAGAACAAGTGCTTTCTAATCGAGGAACCGTGGCCATTTTTATTGATGGTTCTAATCTGTTTTATGCTGCCCTGCAACTGGGGATGGAAATTGATTACACTAAGTTATTGTGCCGCTTAACCAATGGTTCTCGACTGTTACGGTCATTTTTCTATACGGGTGTCGATCGCACTAACGAGAAGCAGCAGGGGTTTTTGTTA
Organism: Roseofilum sp. SBFL; assembly: GCF_017746885.1. Classification (NCBI taxonomy): domain Bacteria; kingdom Bacillati; phylum Cyanobacteriota; class Cyanophyceae; order Desertifilales; family Desertifilaceae; genus Roseofilum; species Roseofilum sp. SBFL. The sequence goes on from NZ_JAGHZH010000029.1 coordinate 6,488, forward strand.
TGGATGCGTCGCAACGGCTATCGAGTGATTGCCAAAGATTTGGTGCAACTGCCAGATGGTTCTAAAAAAGCGAATTTGGATGTAGAAATTGCAGTTGATATGATGGCTTTAGTGGGATGTTACGATACGGCGGTATTGGTCAGTGGCGATGGAGATCTGGCGTATGCCGTGGATTCAGTGAGCTATCGAGGGGTACGGGTCGAGGTGGTGAGCTTGCGATCGATGACTAGCGATAGTTTAATTAATGTGGCCGATCGCTATATCGATCTGGAGAGCATTAAGGAAGATATCCAGAAAACCCCCCGGCAAAACACCTATTCCTACCGTCCCTTATCCAGCTTAAGTCTGATGGATGAACGACAGGAAAAACGATAATCTTCGCTGTACAGAAATCATAGGTCATCGATCATGGGCAAGAAAACTGGCAATCCCATTGAGGTTGGCGTATCTAACCTAGGGATCGGAACTGGGCTATCCTTAATTTTGGCGATCGCCTTATCGGGTTGTGGTGGCTCGAATACACCGGATCAGCTCGTGCAAGCAGCATCGGATGCAGAATCATCTGATGATATCCAACTGGTCTTTAAAGATATTACTCTAGAACAAGGAGACGAAAAAGGTCAGTTACTTTGGAAAGTGGATGCGAAGTCAGCGACCTATAGCGAAGATCGACAAATTGCCACCGTAGAAGAACCGTCAGGGGAATTGTATCAAGACGGAAAATTGGTCTATCGAGTGCAAGCGAAGCGGGGAGAAGTTCACCAAGATGGCAATTTGATTTTACTCAAAGAGGATATCAAGGCGATCGCCATTGAAGATGAAGTCGTGTTAGAAGGGAATGAACTGGAATGGCGACCCCAGGCGGATGTTCTGGTGGTTAAAGATACGTTGACTGGCTCTCATCCCCAGGTCGAAGCCAAAGCCGATCGAGTCAATGTCTATAGCCGCTTACGGCAAATGGAATTGATCGGCAATGTAGATGCAATTACTCATACTCCCCAGTTACGGATGACCACGGAACACTTAGTCTGGTTAATGAAAGATCGGAAAGTGGTGGGATCGGTTCCCCTGGAAGTGAAGCACTATGAAGACGAAGAACAAAAATTAACTGAAATTCCAGAAACGTCTCCCAGCCACACTGCCTTAGCTGGAGGAAGTTTAGTGGACTTAGAGAATGAATCGGTTACTTTGATGAATCAAGTCACATTAACGGCAGCCGATCCAGCCTTAGAAGCCAAAAGCGATTCCATGACTTGGGATCTCAAATCTGAGTCTGTGGGAGCCAATCAAACAATCACTTTAGAGCATCTGGATGAAAATCTGATCTTAGTGGGCGATCGCGGTACAGTGGATTTAGGCAATAAAGTTGCCTATTTAACGGAAAATGTCCGGGTAACCGGGGGTAAAAATCAGTCCGATCTATCGGCAGAAAGCGTGACCTGGTCTTTTGGAACAGAACAGGTTGAAGCAACCGGAAATGTGACCTATCGTCAAATCAATCCCCCCTTGTTTCTGCAAGGAGCCAGAGCCTTTGGTCAGTTACAAGATCAAAATATTACTGTAAGCAGTGGCGATCGCACCAGAGTGGTAACTGAGATTATCCCTTAGATACAGCACTGTTTAATTGGAGATATCCCCAAGTTCCGCCTCTAAACAGGATTACATATTCGGCGGGCATTCCAGATCCCGTATTCCCCCGTCCTTCTTGATACCACTCTCCCTGTAACGTCACCCGTGCTAACCCATGGGAGAAGGAACTAGCATCGCTAAAATGAGGGGGAATTACAAACGTTCCGGTTCGATCGATAAATCCACATTTTGGCCCGAATCTTACCATCGCTAAACCTTCAGAAAATGGTTCTACGGGAGAATAGGGTCGATCGCGAACATCCTCTAAGCCGTAAAATTGGGGGGCGATCGCAATATCTCCTGTTTGATCGATATATCCCCATTTCTTCTCCCATGCCTCTCCCATTTCAATGGCTGCCAGTCCTTCGGAAAACTTTTGGATTCTATGGGGCGTTTCCAAGACTAGATTACCCGTGCGATCGATACATCCATAAACGCCGTTCAATCTCACCACGGCTAAACCATCTGAAAATCGATCGGCTTGCTCAAATTGGGGTTCAACGATCGCATTTCCCTGGTTATCCAGATACCCATAACGCCCATTACTCCAGATAACGACTCGCTCCTCAGAAAATCGATATCCTCGCTCTAACTCCGGCGGAATTACCCAGTGCCCTGTGGTATCAATATACCCATATTTTTCTCCCACTTTCACCGCAGCACGGCCATTGTAGAAGCGATCGCTCAATTCAAATTGCGGTTCAATCACCACCTGACCTGTTGGATCAATATATCCTGATTTTCCCCCTTTTCGCACTAAACCCAAACCTTCCGAAAAGGGAGCAGCCATCTCCCATTCTGCGGGAATGACCAAATTTCCTTCTTGATTCAGATATCCATACTTCAACCCAGAATTAGTCTCTAAAGAGACTGGAATTAGGGGGTCTGAAGTGGGCAATTCACGCTCAATCTCAAAGCCCCACTCTAAGATTTGATAGTGACGATCGACTTCAATGGGTTGACCGTTTAGGTTGATTAAATCATAGCCCAATTGACCCGAAACAAGGGCTACGCCTTGAAAGAAATGAGACGCTCGACTAAATTTGGGTGCGATCGCCCAATGTTCTCCTCCTCCGATAGCAGATAAAGGAACTGTATTCCATATCCCTAGCGTTTGACATAAAATGGCGGCCACTTCTCCCCGTGTTGCTGGTTGATTGGGTCGTAATTTGCGGCGATCGGGAAAATTAACAATCAGATAGCCAAATAATGCTGCGGTTAACTTAGGTAGGGCATAATGGGGAATCTCTTGGGCCTCATCAAAATAGAGTTTTAGGTTCGTTTTGCTAACGGTAACGGTTGGCGGAATCTCTAACTTTAAATGGGACGCGATCGCAATCAACACTTGAACCCGAGGAATGGGTTGCTCTGGCTTAAATGCTAAACCCGGATAACCGACTAAAAATCCTTTAGAAACAGCGGTTTGAATTGCTTCATAGGCCCAATGACTTTGGGGCACATCCACAAAATTTTTCTGCTCTCGAATGGGTTTAGCACTGGAAAACACATTGCAGAGCAAAACGGCAAATTCAGCGCGAGTGACTAAACCCTCTGGTCGAAACGTGCGATCGGGATAGCCTTGAACTAGGTTTAAGTCTGCTAATTGGGCGATCGCTGCTTTTGACCAATGAGCTTCAATATCAGAAAACATCAGGTTATCGGCGATCGTAAATAACGGTTAGCTTTGACTGGGCGATGATCTGGCAAACTTAAAGACTCAGAAAGGGTTACTACTCTACATTCAACTGTAATCGTGGTTCCCCCATAGCCATAGGCCAAATTCTCAGTAACAAAGGGATCGCGAGGGCTAAATAATTGGAGCAATACCCAAGAATAGGCTATCCACAAGAAGAGACCAAAGATTAACCCATTAACTTCCATCATGACTCAATACCCTCATGCCTAGATATTTAAGGTTGCCTATCATTCATTATAAGACCTAGGAAACCCTGAAGTTGCTAATTTATTTAACGAAATATTACAAGCGATCCCCTCCAGCTCAGTCCAGAGAAGTTAAGATAATCTATATATTTCCCTTGCCACTCTTCATCAATTGCTATCTTAGAGATAAATCTCCGTTTTCAAAACTTCTCAAATTTCAGGTTTTTAAATATGGTCTTTGACCTTGCCAATCTTCCCTATTGGATCTTTCTTAGTTTAGGAGTTGTCTTATTTCTACTGGTCATTTTTTCTGGAGGTGGAGATAGTGATGGCGATGTAGATATTGACGGCGATGTAGACATTGACGCTGATGCTGATTGGGATACTGACCTAGATATAGACGTAGAAGCAGACGCTGAAGGTGGTTTTAGCGCTCTGCAAGCATTGGGGTGGTTAGGCTTAGGAAAAGCACCACTATTGTTATTATTGGCGATTGATTTCAGTCTTTGGGGGCTTCTGGGATGGTTTTTTAACCTACTCTTGGGACTTCCCACCGGACTGTTAGGTAATGCCGTTTTAATTGTCTCCTTAATCTTAAGTCTATTCGGGGGAAGTCTGATTTCTCGACCCATTGGCAAACTGTTTGCTGCATTTGGAGAAGATACCCGTAGCGATCGCCTCATCGGATGCACGGGAACTGTAGCTTCACCCACTCTCCCCCAACAGCCTACCACGCAAATCGGCCAAGTCGATGCGATCGATTCAGCTCATAATTTAGTCAGTATTAACGTCCAGCTCCCCCAATGGGCAAGCCAAATTCCTCAACGGGGCGATAAAGTCATCATTATCGAGTATTCCGAACCTTTTTATCTAGCTATCGTGAAAGATAGTGTAGACCAAAAACGCTGGCTAGGCTAGTTTTAGTACCCGTGAATCTTCCTCCACACTGTCGGGTTGTGTATCCTCTCTATTCAAGAATAGAACTATCCCATTGTTTTACCTATGACTCATATGAAACCAACCATTATTGAACAACCCTCCCAACCCCTACTCGTTCAAGCTCCCCTTGCCCAAATGGGATCGGCAGGTATGCTTTTAGCCGGTGGCTCCTTGGGATTTGTCTTCTTGTTAATCTTAGGAATTGTTGCTTATACCAGCGTTTACAAAATCACCCCTAACAACGAGGCTTTTGTGCGGACTGGGGGCGTTTTCATTAAACAAAAACGAGTCTTTCTCAACGGGGGCTGTATTGTCATTCCTGGCTTTCATGAAATTACCCGCGTTCCCTTACGAGAAATTTCCATTGATGTGGAGCGCACGGGTAATTTAGCGGTGCGGACTCAAGACTATTTAAGGGCGAATATGCGCGTCACCTTTTATGTGTGTGTTAGTGCCGATAAACAAGATGTCCTCACTGTGGCGGCTCGCCTATCTAAGGAGGGTAAAATTTCGGCAACTGATATTAAAGAAGCGCTGGAAAAACGGGCAGATGATGCCATTCGTGCCGCCGCTAAGAAGAAAAGTCTAGCTGAAATTGACTCGGATAAATTGGGATTTGCCGATGAAGTTTTAAACCTGATTCAGCAGGACTTAAAAAAAGTTGGCTTGACCCTGAATAATATTGCCATTTCTGAGATCGAAGAAAGCGACACCTATGATGAAAATAACTTCTTCGATGCTCAGGGTGTGCGTCTGAGAACAGAAACGATTCAGAAATCGATTCAGCAAAAGCGGGAAGTAGAGCTGAAGACCAAAGTTCTGATTGAGCAACGGGAACTGGATGCAGAAAAACAATCCTTACGCATTGCGAAGGAAAAAGAAGAAGCGAATTTAGACCAAAAATTAGAAGTTGAATCGATGACGGCTCAACGGGAGCGGGAAATTCAGGAATCGAAAGACCAAGAGTTGGCGAAAATTGAACGGAATAAATTGTTGCAAAATAAGTCTGTTGAAGAAGAAAAGATTCAGCAAGAGTTGGCGGTACAACAGAGTCAAATTGATGCCAATATTGCTTTGGAAGAGCGCAATAAACAGTTGAAGATTGCCCAAGCGCTGCAAAAACAAGAATCTGAAGTTGCCGAAATTAATCGTCAGCAAATGGTGGAATCGTCCCAGCTCAAAGCACAGATTGAAATTGCGGCAGCCGAACGGGAGTCTAAGATTGCCCAACAGGAAGCGGCGATCGCCATTGTGGAAAAAGAAAGGGAACGGTTAGCTGCCGATGCCGAACGCGCCCAAGCCGAAGCCGCCGTTATTACCGCCCAAGAAATCGAACAAGCGGAACGGGAACAACGGTTAACGGCGATCGAAGCGGAAAAAGAAGCTCAGAAACAACGGATCTCCGAACAAAATGTAGTCGAAATCGACGTTTTCCGTCGTCGCAGGCAAGCCGAAATTGCCCGCCAAGCCGCAGAACTCGAAGCCGAATCGATCCGTACCCTAGCCCAAGCCAATCGGGATAGAGCGTTAGCCGAAGCCCAAGGAGAACAAGCTCTCATTGAAGCCAAAAATGCCCTATCGGATGCCAAACTCTCCGCCCAACTGATCTCGGAAATCTGGCCGGCTCTAGCGCCCCATATTCCCGAAATTGTCAAAGGACTCACACCCCAACCCGGTATCTTGGGCGATACGCGCATCTATTCTTTCCCTGGAGCCAATGGCAACAACGGCAACGGTATGGGCGATATCAACAAGCTCCTGATGTCCACCAGTGGCTTATCCTTAGTCAATGCCCTGATGGACGAAGGAAAATTGGGGGCACTGCTCCAACAAATTAGCCAAATGGTGCGTAACCCCAATCCCCCAGAAGCAGACAGCTCAAACGCCCAGCCTAAGCCGGAAGCATCCAGCCCAGCACCGGGTTCAGAAAAGCCCGCGAAGGCGATCGCCCCACCCAAGCGGCAACCCATGAAACCCCCGTCAGCTCCAGAAAATCCTACTGCCAGCTAAACCCTACTCAGGGCAGCTCATCTGCCCTGATTTACCCCACCCCTTTTTTCACTGACTCCCCACAATTAAAAATTAAGCATCCATAAAATCATCCCATTCTCCGCGTCCCCGCATCCCCGCATCCCCCCTTTTTTCACTGACTCCCCACTCCCTATTTTCAAGTGAATTTGATAGGCTAATTAAATCTATTTTGGGAAACGCAAGAGAGACAGTGGATATTCAAATTGGACGGGGAAAAACAGCCCGCAGAGCTTACGGAATCGATGAAATCGCCCTAGTACCCGGTCTTCGGACGCTCGATCCGACTTTGGCCAATACAACCCTAACCTTGGGTGGGATAGAACGGGAAATTCCCATTATTGCCAGCGCCATGGATGGGGTTGTAGATGTAAAAATGGCTGTAGCCTTATCTGAGTTAGGCGCAATGGGAGTCCTAAACTTAGAAGGAATTAATACTCGCTACGACAATCCGAACCCCATCTTAGACAAAATTGCCTCAGTGGGAAAAGACGAATTTGTATCCTTGATGCAACAACTGTATGCCCAACCCATCGATCCAGAACTGATTACCAAACGGGTCAAAGAAATTAAGGATCAAGGGGGCATCGCGGCAGTGAGTGCCACTCCAGTGGGGGCAATTAAATACGGTCAGGTGGCAGCCGAAGCAGGGGCAGACCTGTTCTTTGTCCAAGCAACCGTCGTCTCCACCGATCACCTCTCCCCGGAGTCCGTCGCACCTTTAGACTTGGCACAATTCTGCGAACAGATGCCCATTCCAGTCATGTTAGGTAACTGTGTGACCTATGATGTGACCTTGAAGTTAATGAGAGCGGGGGCTGCTGGCGTTTTAGTAGGCATTGGGCCAGGAGCTGCCTGTACATCGCGGGGTGTTTTAGGGGTGGGCGTTCCCCAACCGACGGCGATCGCCGACTGTGCCGCTGCACGGGATGCCTATTACCAAGAAACTGGTAACTATATCCCCGTAATTGCCGATGGCGGCATCATCACCGGAGGCGACATTTGTAAATGTTTAGCCTGTGGTGCAGATGGAGTCATGATCGGCTCTCCCTTAGCCAGAGCAAAAGAAGCTCCCGGTCGAGGCTATCACTGGGGGATGGCTACCCCCAGCCCTGTATTGCCCAGAGGTACCAGGATTCGGGTTGGCTCTACCGGAACCCTAGAACAAATCCTGCGAGGCCCAGCTCAGTTAGATGACGGAACCCACAACCTACTCGGTGCCATGAAAACCAGCATGGGAACCCTAGGCGCTCAGACCATTCGTGAAATGCAGCAAGTCGAAGTTGTGATCGCCCCCTCCTTACTGACTGAAGGCAAAGTTTATCAGAAAGCCCAACAACTGGGGATGGGCAAATAGCTCCGGTTTTCCTCAACGAAAGAAATCTGAGAACGATTCCTACAATTTGTACAGAATTTGGGGAAAAGTCAAATCTGTTGTTTACAATAGGGTATAGCGGAGACGCATGATGTTTCCGTTCACTCCTCACACCACACTCCGCCTGAACAAACTGTTCAGGCGGTTTCTTATTTAAACGGATCGATCTATTACAAGCCTTTGATCATTGCTCTAGGATGAACGCTAGGAGGTGGTTTTAAGCAGCCGGTTATTCTGGCGCTAAATTGTGTTAATATTTCAGAAAGCTAGAGTGCGGTACACCTAGACACCTTTAAGAGTTTAGGTAGACAGCGTAAGGAATAGACCTCTAAACCGGAATATTCCTTAATCACCTCTGACGATGGGGTCGTCTATGTAGACTCGCCAGCGGCTTGCCGAAGGCTAGACTTAAATGTGGAAAGGCTAATCAAAGACCGTAAACTGGCTACATCTATTAGTGATGCATGTGGATTGACTACCCTGAAGAACAGGGAAATTTACACTTTCCACTTCGCAGGCATCAACAGGAGATCCCCCATTCTTAGTGGGTGGGAGAAACCTTGCCAGCTAATGGAAGTTCCTTAAATCAATAATTCCCTTGTTCTGTCTGCCAACAGGTAGGCTTTAGACCAGGGAGTGCCAAGATAAAATTCCTGATGTGCAATGTAGGATAAGGATTACCCCTAATGACAGCAGCAGCACCCGTTACAGATACCAGTTTTGACAAGGAAGTGCTTCAAAGCCAAGTTCCAGTTTTAGTTGATTTTTGGGCCCCCTGGTGCGGCCCCTGCCGCATGGTTGCACCTGTGGTGGAAGAAGTAGCCGAACAATTTGATGGACAAGTCAAAGTGGTGAAAGTCAATACGGATGAGAATCCGAGTGTGGCGAGTAAGTATGGTATTCGCAGTATCCCCACTCTGATGATCTTCAAAGATGGCCAGCGTGTCGATATGGTGGTTGGTGCGGTCCCTAAAACCACTTTGATTACAACGTTGGAAAAACATCTAGGGAAAATTGGTGATTCAAATAGCAGTGAGAGTGCCCCTGAAAGTGAGCAAGAGTAAGAACTAAGCCCAATACATAGTGGGTGAAATTCGGCAAATGGGCTTTTCTGAGGTGGTATATATTGCTAAGTGGAAATCCCCTACGCTGATGTAAAGATTTTCTCAGCTCTAAATCCATCTATAGGGTCACCACAAATGAGACCCAACAGATACAACAAAAATTTTGATTAGGTTTCTCAAATGAGAAGCCTAACTTTCTTATGATTACTCCTGTTTACTCACAAAGTGTAAATTTCGGATGACTTTATCCTCCTCAGATGCTCGCGCTACACTAAAAGCGGATTTATTAGAACTTGTGGCTCAATTGCCGCATTTAGAACATGGTAAATGGATAGAACAAGCTCTGATTAGTATCTTAGCTGTTGCAGGGGAAGAGATTGATCGCTTAGACTGGAAGATTTTAACTGCTTCTCTACAGGATATGGAAAGAGCATTTCAAATCTTCTCTACCTATCGCCACGTGCGTAAGATTAGTATTTTTGGCTCTGCTCGTTTACCTGCTCATGCCCCAGAATACCAGATTGCCCTAGAGTTTGCGGGGAAAGTTGCCCAACAGGGCTTTATGGTGATGACTGGAGGTGGGGGTGGAATTATGCAAGCAGGGAATGAAGGTGCCGGTTTAGAACACTCGTTTGGACTTAATATTCAGCTTCCTTTTGAACAGGGGTCTAATCCTTTTGTAACTGCAGATAAACTGATTGAGTTTAAGTATTTCTTTACCCGTAAGCTATTCTTCTTGCGAGAAACAGATGCAGTAGCCTTGTTTCCTGGAGGATTCGGGACACAAGATGAGGCGTTTGAGTGTTTAACCCTCTGCCAAACTGGCAAATCAGGGCCGATGCCTTTAGTATTATTGGATAAGCCAGGAGGTCAGTATTGGTACGGATGGGAGAAATATCTGAGAGATCACCTCTTAAGCCAACGTTTGATTAATGGGGAAGATTTGAGTCTGTATACGATTACAGATAAGGTAGATGTGGCGTGTCAGGCGATCGCCCAATTTTATCGCATTTATCATTCGAGTCGCTATGTGCGCGAGCAATTCGTGATTCGCCTGAATACAGAACTTTCAGATACAGAGGTAGAGCAGCTCAATCAAGAGTTTAGTGATATTTTAGTGAGCGGTCAAATCAAAAAAACCAAAGCCTTACCGGAAGAGCGTCTCAATGATGTTCATCACCTGCCCCGATTAGTCTTACACTTTAATCAACGGGATCATGGACGGCTTTATCAAATGATTAACCGGATGAACCAAATGGGTCAACCCTCTGAGGAGGAGAATCATCCAGAACGGAAGTGATGGGGAATAGAGTGCCTTCCCATGAAAAGCCGGAAGAATGGGCATTATAGCGTGAAAAATGGTTTTCCTATTCCCTATTACCTATTCCCTATTACCGCGCGAAGCGCTGTATCATCCCTGCGCGAACGGCTATAAAACTTGCACCCTAGCATAGCGTAGTCCATCCACCCCTTGTAGGGGAGCGACGGAACCAGATAGGATTTCTGGAGCAATCCAGCCTTCTCGCTGGAGATAATCGAGATAATGCTCGTATTCTTTCCACTCATCATCGGTAGAATAGACAAGGGTGAGCATTCCAGGGGCGGTAATGCGATCGCCAGTTTCTAAATCGACTCCCTTATCAATCCGTTTTTTCACGATTTCATAGCGGGTATCTCGACTCCCTTGCACGTCAAAGATTTTTTCTGTATTTTCATCATGACAAATATCAATCGTCACATCTTGCACTAACACCAGATGGGTAAGCTGTAAGGAAATTTTATCCACTTCATGCAGTTTGATCCCCGTGCGCGCCGCATCACACAGGGCGCAAAGTTGCTCGTAGCGCAAACTGTGCAAATGAAATGCCGTAAAGCTATGATGAATCGATTTCCCCACATAAATCATATGATCGATACCATCGGTAGATTCGAGATCGCAATAGTGGGGAATAATCGCTTGCATTCGCTTTTGCCAACGCTCCCACGTCTGTAGTAAATTCTCGTTAATCCGATCGATCGTCCGATCGTAGGCTCTACGGGCAGTATCTACTGAATGGCGATCGTTATTGGCACATGTACGATACCAATCGATCGCGTTTTGTGCGGGTTCTCCACATTGATAAAAGTAATCAAAATAAATCTCAAAATGCTCTTGAAGATACTGAACTGCCGTCACCTCTGAATCAACCGTTACTTTTCCTTCAATACGCGTTTTGTACGCCTCTAAGTCAATTTTAATCTGCTCAATCAATCGATTTTTTTGACCCTCTTCCACTGCCTCTAAGATCGCCAATCCCAATTCAAATTGTTGAATTAAATCCGCTTGAATTGCCCGATTTCGCTCGTTAGAAGAACCGCGAATATCAGAAATGCCAAAGAGGGGATAAACTTTTTCACAGACAATAGGTGCGGCTTCAAAACCCCAACTGCGTCGTTCTGCTTCCTGGGTAAAGCGCCAAGCGACTGCTGGATGGATGGGATTTAGCTGATTGTGGTTCGTTTGCCGCATGGCGCAAGCAAAAGCAGGGATAAGTTCTCTGGCATAATGGCAATCTTGAGCTGTAAAATTATGGGGGCGATCGCTAACTAACCCAATCAGTCTTAGCATTTCTGGATGATTTCCCTGTTGCTCATAATCCCATCGCAGAGGAATCAGTAACAGAGAGCGTACTCCCTCCTCCCATAAGGTACGCTCGCACTGCTTATCGCTTTGAGGATTGATTTCTCCCACTCGCAACACTTGATTTTGTTCCAGAGCCGTTATGAAATAAGGACTATCTAGCTCCTCCCTAGCAAATACATGGCTCTCTAGCGTTCCACAGGCTTTCCCCACTAAAAGGCGCACTTGATTCATATCCACATTTAAAATCATCAAATAGCTGGCACGGAATAGCTGCTGTAACTGGTAATTAATCAGTTGCAGTTTATTACCTTCTAAAAGAGAATCCGGACTGGTTAAGAGTTTAATTAGCCGTTGCTTTTGTTCTGTTTGAGTCACTTCAATCCCTTCCAGGATCAGCTCTCCCGTGACGGTATAATTTTCTAGCCATTGCAAATCATCAAAAAGATTGTCCCCCATCGGTTGCCGGCTAAATACAGTCCATTCGTCCAGTTTCGGATGAACTCCACTAATTTTAAGTCCTTCAGAATTGAACCACAGTTGTAACCAACCCGGAGCTTGGGAAGGGCGGTTAAATTGAACGACGATAGGAGTATTAACGATCTGCTCCAGCTCTCGAATGTGATAGTTAAGGCGATCGAGTTCTTCCTTCTTGCTGGGGATGCTTTGCAGTTGTGTGAGTAACTGGAACAGCAATAAAACCAGCAAATGACAAGAATAATAGTGTTGTAGGGTGGAATATCCCGAAGCTGGTAAAAAATTGAAAAAGGGGCGATCGTAATATTCTGTGGGGGGTTCTGAGGTATTGAAGCCAAAACCCTGGGCAAATCCAGAGTTAAATCCAGCTAATGTCCAATTCTCTAAATGGGCAGATTGATGCCCGCTGCATCGTAGCAAGGCTAACATTACCCGCTTAGAGAGGGTTTCATGGGGAGATAAATGATTGTCGAAGACAACCGAAAATGGCGAATCTTGGAAAGGTTGATCCACTGAAGTCATATGGGTAAATTCCTGCATCTGTTTATCGCACCCTCAATTCAATCCTAATCTTTACCCGGATTAACGATTTTAATCTGGTATTACGATTTAGGCGAATTTATTCTGCTATTCCTATAGCCCTGTTATGAGTTTAACTGCTGATCGGTGAATAGTGGAGAGTTGATATTGATTTCAGGCTTAAATCTTATGGGGATTCCTTCAAAATCTATGCGTGTTACTACCCTTTCTCTATGGCTGTTAGCGACTTTAGCCTCCTTTAATTTAATGGCAGTTGCTTATGGGGCGAATCCTTCAGAAGTAAGGCTTGCCCAAACTCAAGCGCAACCGAAACCTTCGCCTGCACCGGCACCCGCTCCTGCTGCTCCCCAGGGAAATGCTGGCTTATCAGAGCAAGATTTAAACACCCTCAAGGAGGTGATTGAGCAAACGGTGGAGCAGACAGTAAATGAGAAGTTTGCCCAAGAACGTGCCAGACAAGAAATTGAGTGGCAAGCGCAGTTATCGGAGGTAGATGATATTCGATCGCGCCTCAATCAGTTGATGCTGTTAATGGTAGTATTTATTGGCGGAACTGTGGTTTTATTGCGCTTTATGCGTAGCAGTATGATTGGGCAAATCGTTACTGAGGTGAATCGCCGCTTTGAAGATCTCAATCAGCCAGAAGGCCATCTTCAACAGTATACCGACATGGCTCGCCAGTTGGTTGAGGATTTGACGACTCAAATTGAAGCAGCAAAAACCGAGCGTCAACGGGGATACCAGAATGTCAATCAAGAGGTTTTGGAATTAAAAGAGTCTGCTGGAACTATCCAGGAAGTACGCCAAGATTTGGTTAAACAACTGCAAGGGTTAGGAGAGGATCTAAACCGAGAACTGGGTAAAATTCGCCAGGAAATCAGTCCTCGTCCGGTGTCTGGGGTTTCGGAAATTGCTTTTTTAGAGGATTTAGTAGAATCAGATCAGCAAGAGGGAACCGTTTTATCCTTTGATTTAGAGAAGTTGGATGAAAATCAGCTTTTTGTCACGGCTCAAGAGTGTGTAGATCAGGGGAATTTATTGGCAGATGAGGGGTTATATGAGGAAGCGGTAGCCCTTTATGAGCAGGTGCTAGAAACCCAACCGGAGTCTTTTGAAGCGTGGTATGAGCGGGGAAAGACGTTGGTAAAGTTGCATCGTTACCAAGAGGCGTTAACGTCCTATGAGCAGGCGTTATTTTTAGAGTCGGATAATGGTGAGGTTTGGTACCACAAGGGATTAGCACTGATGCTAACCGATCGCCCCTTAGAAGCGGTAGAGGCATTCAATCGCGCTCTGGAATTGAATCCTGACGGAGCAGAAATCTGGTATTGTCTAGGAAATACGCTGCTGAAGTTAGATCGCCATCAGGAAGCTGTAGAAGCCTATGAACGGGCGATTTCCCTGCAACCGGAAGATACGGAAGCTTGGCATAACCAGGGGGTAGCGCGGGAAAAGTTAGGACAGTTTCAAGAGGCGATCTCCTGTTACGATCGCGTAATGGCGTTGGATGGGGATAAGGTGGAACCTTGGTTTCATCGCGGCAATGCTCTAGAAAAATTGGAAGAATATGAGGAGGCAGTTGAAGCCTACGATCGCGCAATTTCACTGTATGAAGAACAAGAAGATCGCTCAGAAAAGACGCTCTTAAGCACAATTTGGTTTAATCGAGGCACAACATTAGCTCAGTTAAAACAGTATGAGCAAAGTTTAGCATCCTACGATCGCGCACTCCAACTTAACCCCGACGATCCGCAAATTTGGTGTGCGCGAGGGGAAATGTTAGAGCGCATTCAACGATATGAAGAAGCAGTGGATGCCTACGATCAGGTATTAACCTTAGAGCAAAATAAACATCAAGCTTGGCGACATCGGGGCATTTTATTGGAAAAGTTACGCCGGTTTGAAGAGGCGATTTCGTCCTACGATCGCGCCATTCAGTTGGAGGAAAATGATTATGAAGCTTGGCGCGGGAAAGGGACAGCTTTAGCGGAATTGCAGCGCTACCAGGAAGCCATTTCTTGTTTTAGTCAAGCCTTACAGATTCAACAAAATTTGGGAATTACGCCCGCAGAAGAGGATATTATCCAGCCCTTTTCTCCTAAGTTGGGTTAATTGCTGTATTAATTACAGTGCTTTGCGCTGGGGAATAGGGAATAGGTTGATGGTACATGGAGAGAGAGGATTCAAGCTTGTGTTTCATAACGCAAGCAAAGCAGTGTATGAATTGATTAATTATTAATTGGATTGGCTAATCTGTCCTCGACTAAATGACAGGCAGCGCCATGTTTGTCTGATATTTGCGTCCAAATGGGTTCAACCGTTTTACACCGAGATTCAGCCACCGGACAACGGGTATGAAAACGACAGCCAGAGGGGGGATTTACCGGAGAAGGAATTTCTCCCAAAAGGCGAATGCGCGATCGCTCATCATCGGGATCGAGGGGCGGAATTGCTGACAGTAAGGCTTGCGTATAGGGATGACTGGGGTTAGAAAACAGTTGGTGCGTGGGAGCAATTTCCACAATTTGACCCAAGTACATCACCGCCACTACATCACAGAAATGGGCAATCACCGAGAGATCGTGGCTGATAAACAAGAAGGTTAAATTCATATCTTCTTGTAGTGCTTTTAACAAATTGAGGATATTGGCTTGAATGGAAACATCGAGGGCTGCAACTGACTCATCAGCGACCAAAAAACTGGGCCCGGAGACTAGGGCGCGGGCGATCGCAATTCGCTGTCGTTGCCCCCCCGAAAATGCATGGGGAAATCGCCGCAAATGCTCCAAATTTAACCGACAACGCTCCGCAATCTCCCTGGCCCTCTGATTCGTCTCTTGGCGAGTTTTCGTCAGTTGCATCGCCTCTAGCGGCTCGGCAATAATATCCCGCACCGTCATCCGGGGAGACAGGGCAGCATAGGGATCTTGAAAAATCATCTGTGCCTCGCGGCGCAAGGCTTTCAATCGCTCCCCTTCCAACTTGGCGATACTTAAAGGCACATCTGCCACCTTAAACGTAATCTCGCCCCCCGTAATCGGAGCCGCCTTCAGAATCGCCCGTCCTACGGTTGTTTTCCCGGAACCTGACTCTCCAACTAAGCCAAAAATTTGACCCGGCATAATATCAAAACTCACCCCATCCACCGCTCGCACGATTTTGGGTTTACCATGCAAAAATCCCCCGCCGACGGGGTAGTGAACTTGTAAATTACGAACCGATACCAGTGGAGTCATAATAATTAACAATTAATAATCAAATAATGGGAGATGTCTTTAAGTTTCTCATTTACATTTAAGGTCAATATACACCGATTTAGATCAAAGGAGTTAAGATGACACAAATCCTTACCCAGACCCTTACACTGCAAGAATTCTTGCAACAGCCAGAAACAAAACCAGCGAACGAGTATATTAATGGAGAAACTATCCAGAAGCCCATGCCCAAAGGAAGACATAGCCGTTTACAGGGTAAACTTTGCGCGACAATTAATCAAGCCTGTGAAGAAGCACAAATTGCCTATGCTTTTCCAGAATTAAGGTGTAATTTTGGCACGCGATCGCTCGTTCCAGATGTCTCCATATTTCGTTGGCATCGCATACCCTTTACCTCGGAGGGTGAAGTTCCCGATAACTTTAATCTTCCTCCCGATTGGAGCATTGAAATGCTTTCCCCCGAACAGCGTCCGAATAAAGTCTTGGGTAATGTTCTGTATTGCTTAGAGCAGGGCAGTGAGCTAGGTTGGTTTATCGATCCAGGCGATCGCAGTATCTTGTGTTTCATGCCTCAGCAACAACCGATTTTATGTCAAGGCGATCGGGTGATTCCAGTTCTACCCGATCTCAACCTAACGCTCACAGTTAACGAAGTATTTAGCGGGTTGAAAATGGTGTGAATAACTCTGCCGGTTAGGCACTTTCTTCTAACACTTTTTCTTCCAGTAAATGACAGGCGGCGTGATGGTTGGGATGGGCAAGAGTTGTTCTTGGAACATGGGTTTGACAATGGGTAGTAGCTTGGGGACACCGGGTGTGGAAGACGCAACCGGTGGGACGTTCGAGAGGGCTGGGGATATCTCCGGGAATCGGCATGAGGGGCGCATCGCGAGCATCTAATCGAGGAATAGCTTCAATTAGACCTTGGGTATAGGGGTGTTTGGGTTCCCGGATAATGGAGCGCACGGGGCCAATTTCCATCGCTTTACCGAGATACATCACCATCACATCGGTGGAAATCTGGGAAATTACCGCTAAGTCATGGGAGATAAAGAGAATTGCCATGCCAAATTCTTGTTGTAGTTCAGCCAAGAGGTCTAGAATCTGAGCTTGAATGGTGACATCAAGGGCTGTGGTGGGTTCATCAGCAATGAGTAGCGCGGGACGCATGACTAGAGCAGAAGCAATCATGGCGCGTTGGCGCATTCCTCCAGAGAGTTGAAAGGCATATTGGTCAATTCGTAACTCTGGGTTCGTCATTCCTACGCGGTCTAACATGGCGATCGCCATTTCTCGCGCCTGTGTCCGATTTACCTTATGATGGAGGCGAATCCCCTCAATCATTTGATTGCCAATGGTATACAAGGGCGAAAACGCTGCCGAAGGCTCCTGAAAAATCATGGCAATTTCACCGCCACGAATTTGATTTAAAGTCTTGCTTTTTTCCGGCAGTTGGGCAACATCAAAGGTTTCTCCCTGTTTATTGCAGTAGAAAATATGGGAGTTGGGGTCAATTTCCGCATTACCGGGCAGTAGGCGCATCAGGGCTTTGGTGGAAACTGATTTACCCGAACCCGACTCGCCCACAATACCCAGAGTTTGACCGGGTTTAAGGGAGAAGGACAAGTCATCGACGGCAGTTATTTTACCTTCATCGGTGCGAAAGCGGATGGAAAGATTAGAAACAGTGAGTAAGGAATCAATCATAGTGTTGGGGAATGGGAGATAGGGGAAATTACATTACCTATTACCGTCGAATGCCAGAATAGGGGTCTGCGGCATCTCGCAAACCATCACCGAGGAGAGTGAAGGACAGGACAGCAACGACGAAGAAGATTAGGGGAATGAAAAACCAGGGGGTAAGCTGAATGGCTTGAACAGTCGTCATTTCTTGCAGGAGAACACCCCAGGACATGGTAGGTCGTCGCAAACCTAGGCCGACAATGGAAAGGGCAGTTTCATCAAGGATGCGGTAAGGGAAGTTAATCACCAATTCGACAATAATGTAACTGGCAAAACCGGGAAGGAGGTGACGCGTGACGATACGCCAACCACTTGCTCCACACAGTTGAGCAGCAAGAACATATTCTTCTTCGCGGGAAGCGAGTAAGTATGAACGGATACGCCGCGCCAGGGTGGGCCAGTTAACCAGTCCCATAACTAGGGTCATGGCAAAATAGACTTGTTGGTTTGACCAGTCACGGGGAAACATGGCGGTGAGGGCCATATATAAAGGTATGGGAGGAATGACGCGTACTAAGTTAGTAAAGGCTTGAATGACGGTATCCACCCAACCGCCGATATAGCCAGCAACTCCACCAAAGAAGAGGCTGAGAATAAAGGAAATCATGATGCCTAAGAAACCGATGGTGAGGGAGGTGCGGGTGGCAAACATGAGGCGACTGAAGAGGTCAAGACCGCTAGAGTCTGTACCAAAAAGATGCACTTTACCTCGGTCTACGCCGAAAAGATGGCGATCGCCAGGTATAATGCCGAAAAGCTTATATTCTCCTGCCTTGTGAAAGAAGCGCAGGTTACGCCGCACGGGTTTTCCATCTTCTTCAATAATTTCAACGATATAGCGCTTTTCCAGAACACTGTAACCACTGGTCATGTCATGGACAAAGGGCCAAAGCTGACATCCGGCACTGTCGCACAATCGGATCAGTTGGGGCGGCCCTGCGGTATAGTCAGGATTGCGATCATCTGCCAGCCCGGAGTAGGGCGCTATGAACTCAGCAAATAAAGCAATGATGATAAACAGGCTCAGAACTGCTCCCCCCAAAGCTGCCAGGCGGTTGGTCTTAAAGCGCGACCAAAAGAGTTGCCATTGGGACGCGGTATAGTAATCTTCTTTGTTCTGTTTAATGTTACTTATCGGTTGATTCATCGTCCTTTTAACCTCACCCTAGGGTCAATGGCAACTACCAGCAGGTCAGAGAGAGAGTTAGCAGCGATAATAATGCTGGTGACACAAACTAAAATTCCGGCGGCTGTGTTTTGGTCAGCATCCAGGAAGGCGAGGAGGAGTTCTTGGCCAAGTTCTCCTAAAACAAGAATAGAGGCCACGATAGGAAGTTCGTTAAAGGAACGGGCAAAGTCAAAACCAATGGTCGAGACAATCGGCATCACAGCATGACGAGCAGGATATTTTATTAACATGGGCCAACCCGATAATCCTTTTGCTCGTGCCGCAGTGACGTAGAGTTTGCCTAATTCATCTTTCATTAACCCGCGCATGGTTTGCAGTTGGAAAGCGGTGGTAGACCAACCCAAGACCAGCAGAGGAATATAGGCATGGCCGAGGAAGTCGAGGAATTTAGCAAATGACCAAGGTTCATCGCGATAGGCTTGCGAGACTAAGCCGGTTACGTCTAGGTTAAAGACAAAGGCATTAAGCATCAGGAGGACAAGGGCGATCGCAAAATTCGGTAGTGCCAATCCCAAATAGGACAATAACGTAACCAACCCATCCGCGATTCCCGATTTCCTCGTGGCCACCCAAATCCCTACGGGAATCGCCACAATATAGGAAAACAACATCGCGCCAACCACCAAGACAAAGGTATAGAGAAATTTCCCTTGAAGCAGGGTATTAACGGAAGTTTCTACCCGAAAGGCAGGGCCAAAATCGAAGCGCGTGACCACATTCCACAGCCATTCCCCATAGCGAACTAAAAAGGGTCGGTCTAATCCCAAATTGGCCCGAACTTGGTCAATTTCTGCTTGGGTAATCGTCACTCCCGTCCCCGAATATTTACGGAATAGCTCCCGCTCGGCATAGTCTCCCGGCATTAGCTCAATCAGAGCATAAATCATAAAGGAGACAGCCAATAACGTTAAAATTGCTACAATAAGCCGTCCAGCCAGAAAGCGCCAAAACGCCTCATTGTTCGCACCAGATAACAGCATCAATTCTCGATAACCCTGTTTGGTTTCGTCTCAGACTTCTATACATTTACCGCACAAGTTTAAACAGAGCGTAAAGAAAAGGTTAACATTAGGCTTTGCTGGAGAAATGATTAACAATTAACAATAGGTCTGGGTCGTTGGTAATCAGCGCTATACAATCAAAAGCATTCCTAGAGCATGAGGTTAAGTGTGATGAAGCACATGGTTGAGTTTTCTTTAGACGAGGGGGAATCCATCTTTGTGGAAGTGGAAGAAGCAGAACCCGTAGACGATCGCATCGGTATCGCTCCCCAGGTTACCACAAGAGGGCAACGCAGCTTTGAGGCGGCGATCGCCAAAATCAAGCCAGTAGCGAATACCGTTATCCGTCAAGTCCGCAGCTTGAACGAGCCAGCCGATGAAGTAGAAGTCAAGTTTGGACTGAAAATGAGCGCGGAATTCGGTGCGGTGATTGCATCAGGGAATGCCGAAGTACATTACGAAATTACACTGAAGTGGAAGCAATAATTGCCCCATTCCCTATTCCCCATTCCCCATTCCCCATTCCCTTAGGAAAATGGGAAAGATGGCAAGACTACATTATATTAAGTTATAGGGTGCGCGATACTATGGAAGAGTCCTTAGCTGAAGAGCTTCATCCTTTCACCCATGGTCAATTCAACCCATTCTTCTCCCTCTCTCTCTTCTGAAACCTTTTCTGAAGTCTCCAAGTCTCTCTCTCCCCTCATTCTCGAGGAATGGCCAGTTTTAGACTCTGAGCAATTATCCGAAAGCCAAACAGATTTAGAGGCAACTATCCAATATATTGCCAGTCGTACAGAACGGACAAAAGCTTTAATTCGCCGGCATTTAGCAGAACTTTATCAGGTTTGGCAAACGGACTCAGCCAATGGACAGGATAACCCTTCCACCTCAGAACCCTCCAAATCTCCGGTTTTATCCCAGGTCGATCAAACCCTGAAACTCTTAGAAAAACGTACCGAAAAATTGGTTGCCCAATTTGAAGAGGATGTCCTCCCGAAGGTGAGTGAAAAGGCTAAAGAACATGTGGGAACCAGTTTATTAACCGCATTGGGCGTTGGCTTTATTCTGGGATTACTGGTCGCAGGAGGTGGGCGTGGCCGTTCATGAACTCTTAGATGGCCTACAAGTTTACCTCACCCGTGGGGTGCGTTTGCTGCGAGTGCTGGTTGACATGCACCAAGACCTGGCTGTGCGGGAAGCGACCCAAGAACAGCAACGATTAATTCAGGGACTGTTGATCTTACTGGTGGGAACCGGCCTATTAATGACTGGAATTGCCCTATTGCAAGTGACCGTTGTGGTGACGTTACAGCATTTAGGACTGGGTTGGTTGGGTGCTATTGCTCTGACGGCCCTGGTGGATTTGCTATTTGGCCTGATCTTAATGCAATGGGGGTCTCAAAGATTACAAGGTCCCTACATGCGCGAAACCCGCGATCGCCTCCTGAAAACGACTCAAACGTTACTGCAAGATGACCCGGATGCCGGTTATTTCTAGTGCTGTTTCTAGTAGCGTAGTGGGCTGTCTCATCTAAAGTAGGGTATTGGGTACAATTCGTTGTAAGGCTTTAGCGCTCTGAATATTTTAGCGCTAAAGCCCCTACTCTCAGGAATCAGTCTAATTACAGACTTTGCACAAATTTACTTAACCGCTCCATGCCTTTTTCGATGGAAGTCATATCCGTGGCATAGGAAAGGCGAATATGATCGTCGGCACCAAAGGCAACACCGGGAATGGTCGCTACATTATAGTTATCTAGGAACTGAGTGCAGAAATCAGTGGATTTAAGACCCGCTTCGCCGATGTTGACATAGACATAAAACGCGCCTTTGGGTTCACGCACTGATAACTTGGGAATGGCTTGAATGCGCTCAATAATTACTTTGCGCCGTTCATCAAAGGCAAGGCGCATTTTTTCTACACAGTCTTGGGAAGATTCCAAAGCGGCGATCGCCCCATATTGGGCAAAGGTACAAACGTTTGAGGTACTATGACCTTGAATGGTATTGCAGGCCTTAATCAGTTCCACAGGGGCAGCCAAATAGCCAACTCGCCAACCCGTCATGGCATAGGCTTTAGCAAACCCATTACTAATAATAGTGCGCTCAAATGCTTCTGGACTGGCAGCGCCAATACTCAGATGAACGGCTCCATCATAGAGAATTTTTTCATAAATCTCGTCGGAGACCACCCACAGATTATTTTTGACCACCACTTCCGCTAAAGCCTTAATTTCTTCTGGAGTGTAAACCATTCCTGTAGGGTTCGAGGGGGAGTTGAGAACAAACAGTTTGGTATTGGGGGTAATGGCGTTTTGAAGTTGTTCTGGCGTAATTTTGTAGCCGGTAGCTGCATCTGTCGTGACTAAAACCGATTTTCCTCCGGCTAAAGCGACCATTTCTGGATAGCTCACCCAATAGGGAATGGGAATAATCACCTCATCTCCCGGTTCAATCAAGGCCATCATTAGGTTATAGAGAGAATGCTTCCCTCCATTGGTGACAATGATATTTTCGGGTTGGTAGTTGAGATGGTTATCCTTCTTTAGCTTTTCGGCGATCGCCTCTTTCAGCTTGGGTTCTCCTGATGCTGGGCCATATTTGGTTTTCCCTTCATCAAGAGCTTTTTGTGCAGCCGCTTTAATGTGGTCGGGGGTATCAAAGTCTGGTTCTCCAGCACTAAAGCTACACACATCTAACCCGGAAGCTTTCATTTTCTTGGCTTTAGCGCTGATCGCTAAGGTTAATGAGGGGGTTACTTGTGCTACACGAGATGCTAACTTCATAGTTGCTCCAGATCCTTCTTTTATGTTGATTAAGGGCGATACTCCTGCCTAGTCGCTTCGCGACCGCCAACTGTCTATTCTGGCAGAGCATATCACTTTGCCTAGAGAGATTCAACTTTTTTTAGCCTTTGAGTTTGTAACGTAATTCTTACATTCGGTAATCCAAGTTACTAATACTTGTGTGAAGTTAATTTAAATAAAAACTGGAAACGCAAGGTTTTTTGAACTGATGTGTGGAAAGTCCCTGAACTGACCCAATTTGCTGCACACTATTGTTTATTTCTCGACAGGAGTTGTCGTTATGCGTCACTTACATCACTGTTATGAGATTTTAGAAGTGGCTCCTAACGCTAGTTTGGAGGAAATTCACCAAAACTACAAGGATTTAGTGATGGTCTGGCATCCCGACCGTTTTGTTCATAATCCCCGCCTTTATCACAAAGCCCAAGAAAAAATTAAACAACTCAATGAAGCCTATGAGCAGTTGAAGTCTCAAAGAAATTTAGTGATGGCATCAGTACATCAGAGCGATCGCGCCTGGGCAAGGACGAAACCCTCTGCACCAAACCCTTATGAGCCATCTGGCTTTTCCCAAGCTAGAAGAGAAGATTATAACCGAGCATTAGATGACTATATTCGTCATCATAGCCGAGATATGCAAAACTGGTTAGATTAGACTTTTTGTAGAAGTCAGGCAATAGAGAGGGAATAGGTAAGAGTCTATTCGTCGCGCAATGGTGATGTCAGAACTTTGGGTAACGATCGCAACCGAGAATGTAGAAACCTTAAGGGATTTTTATAGTTGTGTGCTGAACACTCAAGCACAGCGAGAAATTCCAGGGGTGTATGCGGAGTTTATCATTGGGGGGTTGCGCTTGGGATTATTTCGACCCCGCGATCGCCAAGAATTTCACTGCTCTATCCCAGGAGCCATGAGTTTGTGTTTAGAGGTTGAGGACATTCATGAGGCGATCGCCCTTCTGAGTAGTCTAGGCTATCCTCCCACTGGATCGGTTCAAAAGGCTTCCCACGGCCAAGAAATCTATGCCTACGATCCCGATGGAAATCGACTGATTGTTCATGAAAATCGGTAAGTCAAAAGGCAAGAGGTAAGAGGCTAGGTTAGGTTTTTGGAGCATTGAGTAAACGATGTAACACTTTTGTGGGTTGGTTTGAGATCTAAGTCTAGTTTGTGAGCTTTCAATAATGAGGATGAGGATTGAGATAAGTAAATGAGGCGATCGCCCTTAGTCGATATGATTCTAATCGAGTGAAAAGACCTGGCCTGCGAGCGAGAAAATGTTTCACCCAAAGAAGTCAGAAGTCACCTCCTGAAATGGTCTTAATTATGGAATCGAAAAATCGGGCTATTGAGGACAGTCCAGTGTCAAGCTAGAATTGTTATATAGTCGGTGGGTAATATTCACCTGATGATTCTAGGGAAAAGTTTGAATTAGGGTAGATTACACCTTAGTTGCAAACAAACGACAAACACAACGAGGTCAACACTAATGAGTACAACGCCTTCTATAATCAATGGAAGTTTTTCTTGGTCATCTAAAACTATCAGCGATCCGGTCATTGAGATTTACTACCAGTACTCGAACAAGCTCTTGATTGCTGACAGTAATGGGTGTTTATACACAAGTTACTTCTGGCTAAAAAATTTACTGCCTATTCCCATTGTATTGGATTCAGTACAAATCACCACAGGAGAAACTCCAACAGAGCCTATTGTTGATACTGAAATTCTCGTTCCCTCCACTACTAATTGGGCAGACTTTATTGAGTTCACTAACTTGGGCAATATTTCTCCGGGTTCCTGGAGTCGTCGGTATCAATTTACTATGAAAATCGTCCGCGCTATTGAAGGTCCTCCACTGCCTGATAATTACACTAATAATGTGTATTTCTACCCGAAATATACCGTTGACTACAAGAACCTGCCTACCTTCACATTTGATACTCAAGTCGTCAAAGCATAGTTTCTAAAATGCTTGTAGAAAAGTAGTTTGAGAAAAAAAATGCACTTTTGCAGGTAACTCGCAAGTGCATTTTTTTGTGTATTTTAACAAGAACAGACCTCTGGCCGAGAAATTTATGCCTATGATCCGGATGGGAATCGCTTGATTATTCATGAAAATTTGTAAATTTCCTTAAGAGATTTGGGGGCGATCGCACCTACAGATTAGTTTTTGCACTTTAGTAAATGCTGTAACACTTTCTGACCAACCAGGCTGGGATAATCAACTCATACCTAATCCTAAAACATAGGTTCGGAGCGATATTATATGTCCACAGAAAATGTAGAAAAATTGCTCGAGGCGGGCGGACAAGATCCTAAAATTCGGGAAGAATACGACAAAACTCAGAGTAAAGATGAATTTGTCGAGAAGGCCAACAAGGATGGATACAAATTTACAATCGAGGAACTGAATCAGGTACTCAAGGAGTACGGCAATTCCTTTGAACTTTCGGGCTTCCCGCCCCGACGATTCATTTGGTTGAAATAACATCGAACGATTTGTCCCCCCTAAAGACTGGCTTCTTAAACAAACCTCAGTTTAATACGGCTTTACAGGAAGCCGCAGGGACGATAGTGGTGGAAATTGGGTTAATGGTTCATCAAGATCTGTAATTTTCCTTAAGACATTGGCGACCCAACACTCTTACAATTGAGTAAAACCGTGAATCTAGCTCCCTTTGATTAAAATGCCCAATTCTCCTGTCGTCTCTTATCAAATTCTCAGCGATCGCAGTCAGTACAAACCGTGTAAGATCAATGTCCCCGATCTCGATCGTCCCATTGCTGCCATTCGAGTCAACCAAACCTACTATAGTCTCTTTCAAGTTATTCAAGATAGTGAACGCGCCGAAACCATCGCCGAACGCCTCACTCAGCGAGGAGATGAAGTCATGATTACCCCTACTCCCAAAGGAAGTGCCCTCTGGGTCAAAGAAGCTCAAGGGTCTCCCGTTTCCCGTTCTACCCAAAAAGCACAGAACGCTCAAACCCCTGCCAAGCCTCCAGAACCGCCCTATAAAATTCTCAATTCTCCAGAAGATTATCAACTTGGGTATATTCAAGTCCCTGACTTAAATGATTCCCTAGAAGCAATTGAATGTGAGAACCAATATTACAGTCTCTTTAAGAGCTTTCCTGATATTCATCAAGCCTCAGAAATAGCTCTGCGTCTAGCCAAGAAGGGAGATAAAATCTTGATTATCCCCAACTCTCCCCAATTTACCCTTTGGATTTTAGAGCCAGATGCCCAGTGGTTAGCTTCTCGATAGACGGAGTAAGCTAGAGTAGACGCAACCTTTAACTGTCCTCTAAAATTCCCGGTAATACTTCTCCTACTTGGGTATTTAGCACTTCCATATCCTCTTGATCTTTAGCACTAAAACTGGTCTTAAATTGCTCGGGTGCTTGGGGCCAAGTGCTAGGATCGTAGGCTGGAAATTGTCCGGGTTTGCGTTTATTCACTAACTGGGTGACTCCCAAGGGTTCCCCATCTTTGGATAACACTGGCATACAAAGCAAACTAGACGTTCTATAGCCCGTTTTTTTATCAGTTTGTTGGGCAATTTCCGACCCCGGATAATCGTATAAGTCAAAGGGAATATTCAAGGGTTGTCCTGTCAGAGCAACACGACCGGCAAACCCTTCTCCCATGGGAATGCGAATATCAATTAAGGAGCCATCGCTTTGAGGTAATTTAGTCCATAGTTGTTTATTGACTCGATCGATTAACCAAAGGGTAGAGCGGTCAGCATCGGTTAGGGTTTTGGCGGCTTGCATCACATTACGAATAATCTCTTCTGCGGAACTACTACTGCTTTTAATCAGATTAATTGCGTGAGTTAATGGATCGACAGTTAGACCCGATTTTTTCAAGGTGGGGATGTCAGTATAGAAGGATTGGAAGCCTTGGAGAATGGGGGAGATCAGTTGGGTATACTCTTGCAGGCGATCGGCATCGGCGCGGTTAAAGCCTTTGGGATCGAGACGACCTTCCGTCTGTTTGTTAAATAAGCGAACGACTCCGACGACTTCCTTCTGATCGTTGACTAGGGGAAATAAGAATAACTGGCTATAATTAGCGATTTTACCAGCTCCTTGAATGACTAAGGGATCGGCTAAATTTCCCAGTTTATTGGTTCCTTTAAATTCTTGGCTACTGATTATAGTTTTGGCTAACCCTTGCTCTGTCGAAACAGTAATTAATTTAGGTTTTTTCTGGGCATCTAAAATGGCAGACCAGAGGTTATTTTGGCTAGAATCCAGAATAAATAATGTGGCTTTTGCCACTCCGATCGCCTGTTCTACAGAAGTGTGCAGGGGTTGGAGAAAATGAGCTAAAGAGTGGTAAGCGGCTTCCTGGTTGGATGCTCGATCCAGCTCCATTTGACTCAGTAAAACTAAGCTTTGCTGGGTCACCTCAGTGGGATTAATTTGCGCTTGTTTCTTCAAGCTTTCATGGCTTCTAATGAACTGGAGTAGTACCGCTACCCGTTCATTAAATAACTGCATCGTTTGTTGATCGTTGCGGTCAAAACTGGCTTTTAAATAATCAGGAACTGCTGGCCAATCCTCTTTGTTATATTCGGGATGATTACCTGGCTTACGCTTATTGACTAATTGGGTAATACCAAGTAATTCGCCTTCTGGACTTTCGATTGGCATACAGAGTAAACTACACGTCCGATAGCGAGTTTGAGAATCGGTGCGTTTTGCATTTTCAGCATTGGGGTCATTGTAGAGATCAAAGGGAATATTTAAGGTGTGCCGAGTTTGGGCAACTTCACCAACAAATCCGACTCCAATTGCACATCGAATCCTCCCTTTTCCAGGTAACTCTGTCCATAAATCCCCAGCTTGAGGGTCATGTAACCAGAGGGTGGAGCGGTCAGCATTCATCAGTTTTTTGGCCGTATTCATTACCCGATGTAATACGGTTTGAGTGTCTAGGTTAATCTGATCGAGCGATCGCGTTGCTTCCGTAAGTGCTGCCGTTGCCCGTAACTTTTTAGTCGCTTTATAGGAGGATTGACACGCTTGCAGAATCTGACGAATGGGAAGCACACATTTGACTAAGCGCTCTAAATCTTTGCGGGTAAACCCTTGCACTGGACGCGAGGGACTATTGGGGATTTTGGGTGCAATTTTATTGAGCAGTTGAATCACTGCTACCACATTCTTTTGCTCATCTAAAATTGGAAAGGCTAAAATATTGCGAGTGCGATAATTATACTTTTGATCGTATTCTTTCACCAACTTACATCGAGGGTCTTCATACACATTGTTGGGAATATTAATCACCCGCTTGAGTTGGGCGACTCCTCCAGCAATGCCTTCGCCAACCCGGACATGAATATCGAGGAATTCACCCTGTTCATTTTGAGCCACCAAAGACCATAACTCTGTTTTTTCATCATTGAGCAAAAAGATGGTAGTCCGCTCGGCCCGGAGCAACTGGCCGACGGTAGAAGTCACATCTCGCAGCACTTCATATAGGGCTTGGGCCGATTGATGGCCTTCTTCGGGGGTTTGTCCTTCTGAAAGGAAATCGACTTGAGAAACCAGTAATTTCCGCTCGAGTTGGGTAAAGGTTTTCAGGAATTCGGTTTCATCGACTTCTAACTCGGTTTCAATGGTTTCGATCGCCTTCTCAACCCACTGAGCATTAAAAATTCCGGCATAGATACGGTTATGGATTAATAAACGCCCTTGTTCGCGCATGGCTAATCCCATGGTCCGTAACTCGCGCTGTTCCGGACTCTCATTAGCCGGTATCCCTTTGTCTGCTAATACTTGTTCATACAGTCGAAGCAAGTTCAAGGTTGCCGGTTGGGGTTGTAAGAGGCGATCGCGAATACTGCGTAAATGTTTTAATTCTTCATTGTTTTCCCAATTCTGAATTAATTCCCTTTGCACTAACTTAGAAATCCATTCTTCTTCGCGACCCACGATTGGTACATCCTCAGAATCTGCGATCGCCTGACAAACGGCTATTGTCAATAGAGGGTGAGCAGCCGTCCAGAAAAATATCGTCGAAATCAGAGTACGATAATTCCGGGTTTTGGCTCTCATTCCCCTGGCCAAATCCAGGCCAGTAGCGTATTTTGAAGAAGGAGTCAGGGAGTGGCTCTCATTGGCGATCATATCGTGCAACCTGATCTGAACGGATTTAGCGATGGAATCAATCTCAATGATACCCTGATTGTACAAGGCCTTCTTTTGGCAAGAGATTAAACCCATGCAAGAGATTCAAGGAACCACCCGTTTACTGGGTATTATTGGCGATCCGATTAAGCATTCGCGATCGCCGGTGATGCAAAATGCCGCCCTTTCCCATCTAGGCGCTGATTATGTCTATGTCCCCTTTCCCGTTACCCAAGACCAATTGGAGGTTGTCTTACAGGGATTTCAAGCGGTTGGGGTGGTTGGGTTTAATGTCACTATTCCCCACAAAAGAGCAATTATGCCCTATCTATCCCAAATTTCCCCAGTTGCCCAAGCTGTGGGTGCAGTGAATACGGTTTGGCGAACGGAACGGGGATGGGAAGGAACCAATACGGATGTTTTGGGATTTATTGCTCCTTTGAAAGAGGAGCATCAGAAGTGGTCTAATGCACAAGTGGTGATTTTAGGCAATGGCGGATCGGCGCGAGCGGTGGTTGCTGGTTGTTTGGAGTTAGGGGTTGAGCGATTGCATGTGGTAGGGCGTAATCTTGAGCGTTTGCAAGCCTTTCAACAGAGTTGGTCAAGTCCTGTGATGATTCATCAATGGCCTGAGTTACCGGATTTATTATCGGAAACGACAGTATTGGTCAATACTACACCCATCGGTATGTCTCCTAATGTCAATGAGACTCCGGTAGATCGGGAACTCTTGGCTCGGTTGCCTCAAGGAGCCATATTATATGATTTAATTTATAATCCTCGTCCGACTCGTTTTTTACAATTGGGGAGAGAGATCGATCGGCTCACAATTGATGGCACAGAAATGTTAGTTCAGCAAGGAGCAGCCGCTCTACAATTATGGCTTGATGAACCCACTCCGGTTGGGGTGATGCGTCAAGCGCTCTTGGATGCGCTGTAAGCGCTTCGCGCTAGGTAATAGGGAATAGGTAATAGGAAAAATAGAGATTTTTTCTGTTCCCTGTTCCCTATTACCACAATTTAGTGATCCTACCTTCAGGAGTTCTTTGCTATATCTTTAAATAGACTGAGTTGTTGATAGCGATCGCCTTCCGACTCCTCTACTTTAGTTAGATCGGGAAGCGTCAACGGGATGCGCGGATAGATTTGGCGATCGCTGCGATCGCGCTCTAACCATTGCTGAAAAACCTGTTCTCTGGGATCATGGGGACAGACTAAGCCATAGATGCGTAGGCGTTTTTGCGAACCCTTAAGACTGGTGCAACGTTGATATTCTAGACTATAGCCTAAGAGGTTAATGAAACGGCGCATAATCATAATTCCAGAGGAATTTTTCGCTAGTCCAATACCGAAGAGCGATCGCACTTCCTGACGGTTCGAGAGAGCAAGGTGCTGTAACTGCTGTAAATCGATATCAGTATTCATAAAGACTTGCTCTGGATCGGCAATTAAACCGGGAATGCCTAAAAGTTCCATCGCACCAATCTTTGACCCCAATTGAGAGCCATTGAAATCGGGTAAAAAGAGACCCCCTGTGCGCCGTGAGAGCAATTCCCGCGCCATAGCCGTATCGCGATCGGCTAAATAGGGACGGCCGACGGTGAGAAAGTAATGATACTGCAATTGCTCGTACCAGCCGCGATCGTCTAAACTGACTAACTCTGGAGTCACGGGAATTCCATACTTTTGCCACAATTCCTGATGGCGAGATCGGTGTCGTCGATCGGGGGTTTGACTACTGCGATGGCACAACTCTTGCGGTGAAATTACGGAACTTAGTTGAACCGTGGAATGGGCGATCGCTTCACATTCTGCCTGATAATTTTGCGCTAACACGCGATCGATCGTGGTCTTTAAGCTCGGTTCGCTCTCCTCTTCTGGCGCTTGCGTCTGCTCTACTGCGGGTTGACAAACATGACCTTCAGCCATTAATCCGCCGATCGCCGCTTCGCGATACCGCGCCATTCCCCCATTAAACCGTACCGCCAATTTGGCCCAAGTCATGAGGGACTCTGCTTGAAATCCTAAGTCTAAACCATCCAACTGGGTAAAATCGGACTGTTGCAACAGGCGAATATTCATCTGAGTTAACCGATGTTCGCAACTGAGTAAACTGGCAAGAGAGGTAGATCCATTTCCCACCCGGTTAAAGCCATAGGGAGCCACCCAAAGATATCGAGGCACAGTTTCCCTGACTCGTGACAGAGCTTGGCGGACAGAGTTCTCGGCTTGGATGCCTTGGGCGATCGCCCAAACCGAAGTAAAATGACCGCGCAGATCGATACTCACGCCGGTTTCAATGGCTGGAGAAGCCAAAACGCCATCATACTGACTCAACAATTCATCTAAACTCTGGCCGCGATCCATACAACCATAAGCTGGATGAGTTGGATCGGACAACGTTTCCGAATCAATGCGCAAAAACCGATGCTCAGGAAATCGCTGCTGTAGATAGCTCTCTAGGGTAATAGTCCCCCACTTACTGCCCCGTTTCTGAGCCGATAAACAGACCATCGGCCGTCCCCCAGCCGCAATATGATGGGCTAAATCTTGGACTAGGCGCTCTGGGGTTTTATCCTCATAGCTATACACCCGCCAAGCCTCTTGAGCGCTCGGTTTCCAGGTGTTTTCCACCACCGCTACATCCGGGTCAATTCCAGAGAGGACAATCAAATAATCTAGGGCAATATCACTTAAGTCTGCATCGGCTATCCAAACTTGACCGCTGCCCCCTAAAACGTTTTGGATTAAGGTTTTCAAGGTATTGAGAATAGCCACCCGGTGACGACGACAGGTGCTGGAGTTTAACCCATGCCACAGTACTTGCTCGATTTCATCAATCACCACCAGGGCATTTTGCCACTCTTGGGGATTAAACTGGGCGCGGGAGTTGGGATGCAGCGAGTCAATGCACAGCACTACCCCCGGATCTGGAGAGGCTTCGCCCGCGAGCGTTGGAAGACCAAACCGAGTGGCTAAAGATTCTACCAATTGCACTCGATGACTGATGACAAGGACGGGTTGTCCTGCGCGTTTGGCTTGATTAACGATGGTTTCGAGCAGTTGGGTTTTCCCGGTTCCTTTCGCAGATTTGAGCGCTACCAGTTGGGCGCTTTCCGGTAGGGGAAGAGTTGCCGGAAAATAGCGGTCATTGAGGGTGAGGGTGCGGGGATAGGTGAGCTGTTGGGTGATGGTGGCTTTCCAGCGCTCAAAGGGGATGGCTTGGCTGTAGGCTTGGTGAAAGCGGGCTGAACTTTGGCTGGCGATCAGATCGTCTACTCCTTTTCCCCATTCTGGGTTCCAGGTGACGATCTTGACTTGACATCCGGCTTGTTGCAGGAGATACCCCATGCGGCGAATGGCGGTTTGAACGGCGCGTAGGGTTTGGGGTTTGGTGTCTTGGTCGAAGACCATATATATGGGTCGGTTGGCAGCGATAAAGGGTTGCAGTTCAGGGATAAGATGGGGATGACCGATGCGCCGACCTTGGTTATTTTTGGGGATACGATAGCCACTATGGATACCGGGAAGGGCGATCGCCCCATAGCCTGCGGTGAGCAGAGCGCCAGCTTTTTTGGCTCCTTCGGTAATGCACAGGGGAAGGCTGGGATTCTCTTTTACCCACTGCCAAAAGCCCAGATCTGAGTGTTCGGGCTGGATCTGTTCGGGGGTGAGGGGGACGTTTCCCCGGTTGGCAATGGTTTGCCAGATGGACTGGGTAACCCGCAGGGCAAAGAGTCGGGTGGGGGTTTTGGGGGGATGTTCGTATTTGATCGGTTTGCCGTCTGCATATCTCGGTTGAGCAGGTTTGAAGCATCCCCAGTCCTCATCTTCTCCGGTAATGGGGTTAATGCCGGAACACCACCATCCCCCTTGCTTAAGATGTTGATAGCGTTGCATAATGGTAGCTCGCAACCGGCCATCTTTGCGGCGGGGCAGGTCATCTGCGTACAGGAGATAGTCGTAGGGGGTTTGTCCTTCGAGGGGGATGACATTCAGGGTGGTAAGCTGGCGATCGACTCCACTGGCTTCCCATTCAAGTAGGTGGTTCACGGCGGTTGCGTTGGCTTGACTAGAGGTAGGGGTATTTATCGTAAACCACACTATCTGTAGTTGGCAAGTCAGTTAACGAAGATTCATGACTCTAGATATAGGGGACGTTTGGCGATCGCCATAGAGAAAGGCAGCGAGCAAGATGCTCACACTCCTCTATGACCTCATTTTTAGCTGTGTCACGGCACTACTGCTATGGTGAATATGGGGGCAATGAATCGATATTTCCTAAAGCAAAATTCAGCATTTCTTCCCCCTGAGATACCAGTTGTTCCACATCAGTTTCTGAAATATCGAGTTCGGTGTTGTAATCAGCTCTTAATCGGATTCTTTCCGCATCAATGAGATAGCGATGTAGCTCAACCGGAATGCGATTAGTGCGAGCAAATATCCTACCAAAAGCGGCGATAACTGCTGAATGTTTAGAGTAGGACAACCCCTCGCCTTCTAAAAATGCTGTGGCAATGTAAAACATAGCGTAGTAAGTGCGCGATGCCGCAAAATCGGGAAAACCTGTACGGTTTAACTCTCTGGCAGCTTGTAGACTGCGATTCGCTTTTTCCAGCAATTTTTGCTGTTCTGGTGTCATAAGGGTATTCCTTCTCGGCGGATGTTACGAAAGAAGCTATTGTTATACTCTTGGAATTGGCGACTACTGGCTAAAGCACAGCTTATCAAGGTATTATGTTCTAAGCATAAATCGGCAATAGTTTTGCTGATTCTGTTGCTCTCTTCAGAATATTGAAAGTCTTGTTTCAGAATGATTAAAATATCGATATCTGAGTCAGATTCTGCATCCTCTCTTGCTTGAGAACCATAGAGAATAATTTGGTCAATTTGCTGACCATATAGGGTTTTCAGTTCTTGACAGGTTTGGTTTAAGATAGTGTTAAGAGTTTCTTTGGTCATCTTTGATTTCAACCGGTGATCTTTCCAAGTGTTTATCATTACCGTGCAAAGCGCTATAGTGTTTAATCACGGGTTCTAGAATCAACTGGAGGTGTTTAGAGTCTAGAGATTTTTGAATAAAGCCCCGTTTTCTTAAAGAGTAAATGGTGGCTAAAAGATTGAGGTCTGAGGGAAATGGTTCTGAAGGAAGGTTAGACAGATCGCTGATGTACTCTTGATGAGCTAAGTAGGATAATAGAGATTTTTCAGAAGCAGATAAACGCTCATAATGGTCTCTGATAATAAGTTCTATATCGCCTAAAAATAGCTGAGAATAAGATAGGAATTGGACGACACTACCATTAAATAGGTCTTGGATCGTAGCAGCAATAATGTTAAGCCATGAAGGATTTTGACTGTAGCGGTTGATGAGTTCTAACCATTGCTCTGGATCGTTTAATCCTCTATTTTGTAAAATCTCTTGCGCTAGTTCGATAGAACCGGATAACAGGAGACTATGACAAGGACGATTTTCGGCTTCTAGGGTGGCTATTTCTGGGGGTTGTTCCCAACTGAGGAGCAGTACGCAACTGTTGTGGGGCGATCGCCCAATATCTTGCAGCAGTTTACCATAATTTTGGTATTCGGGTAGGTAACGCCCAACGAGTTCACCGGGAGTGAGGGTTTCCTGGAAGTCATCCAGGATAATGAAGCAACGGTGCGATCGCAAGTAGTCTAGTAGTGAGCGATGTTCGGTTGCTTCTCCTTGGGAGAGGAACTGGGTTAAGTGGGTTGTGAGGGCATTAAGATGGGGAAAGGTGCGATGACTGTACCAGATGAGGCGATCGAAATGCGCTGCTATCTCGTCTACCAGTTGGGTTGCAAGGGCTGTTTTGCCCATCCCCGATAACCCATAGACGCTGATAATGGCGCTATTTTCGTTGAGTATCCAGTGTTTGAGCGTGTTGAGTTCCTCTGTACGGTGGGGATAGAGGCGATCGTATTTGGGGATGTGGGTGCGATCGTGAATTTTATTTGGTTGATTGACTATAGAATTTAATTCCTTTTTTCCAGTTTCACCACAAAGATGGATCTCACTTCCAAAAAATTTACTTTGTGCAAAGTTACCAACGCTTGAATTAGAAATATAGTATCTTTCCATTGCAGCGCGGAGATTAGATTTATTAACTTTTTCCTCCAACTCTTCCGATAAAAACTTGTACAACTCACCCGCCACTCTCTTCACATTCGCTTCGGTACAGTGATATTCATCCGCTATTTCCCGATACTTCTGGTTATTCCACACCCCCATCAACACTGCCTGCTCCAGATTATTCAAGTGCGATCCCGTTTTCTCCAGCACTAGCTCATCAGCCCAGTCAATGATTTTTTTGACATCCATTACAAACTTCACACATAAAACTTTGTACATTTTACCGCTTTTGTGAGTCTTTTACAACTTTTCTTGACTAAACTAGACTTTTATATCACAAAATAAAACAACTTAGAAACTGAAATTATATTCTATAATAGTCTTTTTTTGACTTGAAAAAAGTTGAATAAAGTTTACCATGAAATTGAAGTATTAAATACAACTACATCCTAGCTTAGGGTTCCATGGACTATGCATTACATTGCAGTAGCTGAGAATGCACATGATTCTTGTATCACAATTGCCAATGATTGCAATATTATTTTACATTTAGAGATAGAACGCTTTTTCAACCACAAGCGCTACAGATTTAATAAAAGTTCTAGATTGTTTTCAATGATTTCTCTGCTTATTCATGAGCTTAAAATCAATGACAATATCAAATTTATTATTAGCAGACACAATGGAGAAAAATTATATCCTGAAGTGATTGAATACATTTATAGAAATTTTCCCAAATCACAGATAGAAGAAGTGCAACATCTAGATTGCCATGCATCCTTCTGCTACCTTACCGATTTTGATGACGCGTTAGTTTTAGCAATGGATGGTGGTGGAGACTATCGAATCCCCCTACATAAAGCAAACTGTTTTGTCTATCATTACAAAGACAAAAAGTTAAACTTTATAGGATCTCCATTTAATCAAGGTTTTGATGGATTTGATGGCAAGCTCTGGGCAATCATTGCTTATAAACTATTTAATGATGTCAACGCTGCTGGCAAAGTAATGGGTTTAGCAGCATATGGTGAATTTAGCGAACAATATAAAGAGGTATTTTTAAATAATAAGTTTTCTCATTTAGGATGGGTATTTGATCGGGAGTCTTTAGATAGGCTTTGTAGTTATTTAGATGTTCAAACCCCACATGATGCAGCTTCTCTAGCTTTTACACTGCAAAAAATGTATACCGAAAACCTAATTAGTACACTACAAAATTATAGACATTACTCAGATAATTTGGTTCTAACAGGAGGATGTGCGTTAAATGTGATCGCCAATACTAAGCTAGGCGAAGCATTAGGATATAAAAATATTTATGTTCCATCTTGTCCAGGGGATGAAGGACAGTCTCTAGGGGCATTATTATACCACTTTGGTTCTCAAAATAAAAAAATACCTATCACTAACCTTCCGTATTTGGGTCGGGGAATTGAAAATAGTCCTATTTCTGATTCAATTTATAAAAAACTAACTGAACTAATGCTAAATGGCAAAGTTGTTGCTTGGCATATGGGACGCTCTGAAACTGGCCCTAGAGCGCTAGGACATAGAAGCTTATTAGCCATTCCAACGACAATGGAATTAAAAACTATTGTTAGTGAAAAAATAAAAAAAAGGGAATGGTTTCGACCGGTTGCACCAGTTGTGTTAGAAGAGTATGCTTCGGACTGGTTTGATGTCCAATATAGTTCTCCTTATATGTCATTTACTGCCAAAGCTAAACCCAAAACCAAAGAACTTGCTCCTGCAATAGTTCATGCAGACGGTACAAGTCGTATTCAAACTTTATCTCGATCCCATAATCCTGAACTACATGAATTGATTTCAAGAATCTATGAAATCAATGGAATCCCTATCCTTATGAATACTTCATTAAATTGTGCTGGTTTTCCTATTTGTGATACAGAAGAACATAGTCAAAATTTCTTTGTTTCTACAGATGTTCATATCTTGAATATTAATGGCAAGATTTATATCAAATAACTAATCTAAATTTTTGAGGGGACTAGAAACGCAATGCAAAAAATACTGATCTATGCTGCTCCTTTTTCTTATGGGCCAACAGGCAAGGCTTTATCTTTAGCAAG
Organism: Roseofilum sp. SBFL; assembly: GCF_017746885.1. Lineage (NCBI taxonomy): Bacteria > Bacillati > Cyanobacteriota > Cyanophyceae > Desertifilales > Desertifilaceae > Roseofilum > Roseofilum sp. SBFL. Next base: position 43,328 of record NZ_JAGHZH010000029.1, read on the forward strand.
TCACTTAAAAGATGATTACAATATTGATTTTGTTGCCTATGATACTAGCTGGGAACTAATTGCCTTAGATGGCATGAGTATTTCAAAAAAAAGTCGGCTTATCCCACTAGAGAATTTAGATGATAAAACACTCTTACAATATTCTTTGATTATAAGCTGTAGTGATTTAAGTTTAGCATTAAGAGCTAAAAGTTTAGGCATCAAATCAGTCATGTTTGACTCTGTTTTTTGGTGGCGCTCCCCGAATATAGAAGACATTATTTCAATAGATGCTTATATAATTCAGGATTTTTTAGGTGTTGACCATGCAATTAAATTACTTGGTAAACAACCTTCTAATCTTTATAAGGTAGGTGCAGTATTTAGAAAGAACATCGATCAAATCGAGAATAGATCTAATTCCAACAAGCAAATACTTATCAATTATGGTGGTATTGAGTCACCATATATTAAAGTTCCTAAAAATTCAAAATATCCTTTCATGATTACAGACTCTTTATCACAGTTATTCACAGATAAATCAGAATTTAAATTTATTGTAACCGGCAAAAATCATATAATGTAAGCATTGGCTAATAGATACAAAAATTATGGGAACGTTCGATTTGAAACTCTAGAACATCATATTTTTCTGTCCTGTATTGCAAGTAGTGATTTAGTAATTACAACACCAGGAATTGAAACTTTTTATGAAACTGTTTACTTTGTAAAAAGATCTGTACTACTACTGCCACATAACTCTACCCAATATTTACAACTTCTGGCGTTGATAGATGCAGGAATTGAAAGTCCTGTATGTACTTATAATTATTATGGTAAAAACTATACATACAAACGACATATTAATGAATCTGAAGAAGTCAAAGCTGTGCTTAAAAATTTTAACGATATTTATTCTTATCCGCTACATTTAAATAAATACATAGACAACTTATACCAATTAATTGAAAATAGATTGATTGAGCCTGATATTTATGAAATCAATAAACAACAATATTTAAAAAATATTGGAACCAATGGTGGCCAATCAATTGTGAAAATTGTTGAAGAGCTAATTAACTAAGATTTTAGTTCAATCAGGAAATTTTATGAAAATTTTATTGACAATGCATATGCCTTATTTGCCTCCATTAGGCGGAGCGAATAAGACTATCCGATATTTAGCTGAGGAATTAGCATTACGAAAGCATTCAGTAGTCGTTATTGTACCTGCTTTCGGAGACCCTCCGGGTGGCGTGACAAAAGATCAATTTTTCAATGAGCAACAAAAACTTAGTATCTGTTCTCATCTCAATCAAGGAGCATATATATTTTCTCTTAATTATGTCCAAGTTCATGCTGTAGCAGATACCATAAATCTTAGTGATTATTTAAATAATGAAATACAGAAATTTCAGCCTGACTACATAATAGTTACGACTGAGGATACTACACAAGAACTACTAAAAACGTCTCTAAATCTTAAAAAATATCCTGTGATTTGTTTGGCACAGACACCATCATTATTACCCTTTGGTTCTCATTCTTTCTATCCAGATAGACGAAAAACATCTGTGTTAAAACAAGCAGATGCATTTATAGTTAATAGCTACTTTCTGTCTAATTATGTTCGTCGGTGTGTCGATATTAAAGTAATTCCTATCTATTTACCTGCTTATGGCAAACTACCCTTTCCAAATTTTGCTAATTTTGAAAAGGGTTTTATAACCTTGGTTAATCCATGTGACTTTAAGGGAATTTCAATATTTATAAAACTAGCCAATCAATTTCCTGATTTAAAATTTGCAGGTGTTCCAACATGGGGAACAACTGATCGTGAACTATCTCTCCTTCAAGCAAATTCAAATGTTTCTATACTTCAACCATCTTCTGATATCAACAAAATCTTATCTAAAACTCGTATTTTATTAGTTCCTTCACTATGGCTTGAAAATATCCCACTGGTTATCATTGAGGCAATGCTTAGAGGTATTCCTGTTATTTCTAGTCAAGTTGGAGGAATTGAAGAAATTAATCTAGGAACTGGTTTTATACTACCAGTGAATCCAATTACCAAAGTTACTCATGGTTTCAAGCAAAATCAAACTATGATTCCGGTTGTACCCACTCAAAATATTAAACCTTGGTCTGACGCTATTATTCAACTTACTTCAAGTAGAGAATTATACTATAGTCAATCTCAATTGGTCAGAATTAGAGCTAATAATTTTATTGATTCAATTAAAATTGAAAATCTTGAAAATCTCCTAAATTTACTTGATTAAGTCCGATTTTTTTCTAACGTTTGCAAGGTTTTTATATCCTCTTCAAATTCTTCAACATCATAATCAATACAAATACCGCGACTAGCAATTTCTTTCTGAAACTCTAACAAGTGCATTCCGGCTAAATGACGCGCTTTGCCTATACTAATTCTATCTTGTTGGAAGAGCATAATCGCGCTTCAGACATTTCAGAAGCTTGGAGAATATCATCTGGAATGAGAACAGCCATGTTTTAATTATCCCGTGAATGGTTTAGACTCGATCGTAGCTTACAGCGCTTCGCGCTGTAATGAGGTACAATATAAGGTGAAGAAATGTGATAGGCAGGAAGAGGCAATGAAAGCATATTCAGTAGATTTACGCGAAAAAATAGTCAAAGCTCATCTAATCGAAAAAGATTCAATTAGACAAGTAGCCGGGAGATTTGCGGTGAGCAAAAGCCTAGTACAAAAATTGGTAAAGCAACAAAAAAAAGAGGGAAATGTAGAGCCAAAATGCCCAGGAAAGCCACAGTTAAGTTATCTCAATAATGCTGAAGCGAAGGAACTTGTCCTTGGGCTGGTAGCAGAACATCAAGATGCTACTTTAAGTGAACTGTGTGAAGGGTTTGCCAACCTGACGGGAAATTGGGTAAGTCCGACCGCCCTGTGCCGGTGTTTGCAAAAGCTAGGACTATCTCGTAAAAAAAAACGAGATACAGTAGCCAAGCGGCAACAGAAAGAGGACAAAAATTGAGAGTAGAATATTGGCAAAATGTTAAAGAAGTAGAGCCAAAAAACCTAGTTTTTATAGACGAAACGGGGATTCTTCTGGGAGAAAATCGCCCTTAGGGGCGTTCGGAGGTAGGGACAAGAGTCAGAGAAATGAAACCCTTTTATAGAGGGTCAAAAGTCACCTTAGTTGGTGCAATTACTCAGGACAAAGTTTTAGCTTTGATGAGCATTGATGGCTCTTTAGACACCGCCGCTTTTAAGGTATTTATTGACCATTTTCTCGTTCCTAAACTCTGGCCAGGGGCAGTCGTTGCTATGGATAACTTGGCGATTCATAAAAGAGAATCTATTAGGGCAAAAATTGAAGCGGTTGGTGCGAGTGTCATCTATTTATCTCCCTACTCTCCAGATTTTAATCCCATTGAAATGTGGGGGTCACAACTGAAGTCTTTTATTCTCGATTTTGCTGCGACTACTCCCGCTATGATTGATACTCTTCTGGCTGTAGCCCTTGACTTAATTAATCCGAAACATTTAAGAATAGGGTTGGCTCATTGTTGTTACTGTACCTCATAACAGCGCGAAGCGCTGTATCAAACAGAGGGCGATCGCTTTGGGCATTTGTTGCTGTCTAAAGAAGCAATGGATGCGGATGTGGTAATTAATTTACCGAAGATTAAGGCTCACCAACAATTGACGATGACGTTGGGAGTGAAAAATCTATTTGGCTGTGTGCCTGGAAAAATGAAGGCTTGGTGGCATATGCAAGCCGGGAAAAGTCCCCAGGAGTTTGGAGCGATGTTGGTGGAAACAGCTCGGACTATTGCGCCAAATTTAACGATTCTTGATGGTATTATTGCCCATGAAGGAAATGGGCCAATGAGGGGTATTCCCCGGTTCCTGGGTATTTTAGGAGCATCTGAGGATGTGTTTGCTCTGGACTTAAACGTTTTGGAAATATTGGGAGTCGATCCGATGGAGGTTCCCACCCATGTGGCCGCTTTGGCAGCCGGCTGTTATGCTCAGAAGCAGGTAGAGTTTCCGTTGTGTAATCCGCAGGAATTGGCGATCGCCAATTGGAAGTTACCCGATAAGATCCAACCCATTGATTTTGGGATGCCCAGGGTCATTAGATCTACGTTTAAACATCTATATATTCGGTTAATAAAAGAACCGATGAGCGCCTATCAAAGGGAGTAGGTAAGGGGTAATAGAGAATGAACAATTGAGCCGCTATTCCCTATTTTCTATTCCCTACTAAGCTAAAGCTTGCCGTTGCTCTCGGTATTGCTCAACTTTAAGTAAGTCACCGAGGGCACTACAGGCTACAATTAAATTCCCTAATGTTTGCCCCGTTAAGCGTTTATCTTTGAGGTGTAGGGCAATTTGTAGGCGCTGTTCATAATAGCGAGTCGCTTCGTGATAGTTTCCTAAAGCATCGTGAGCTACCCCTAAACTGCCTAGGGTTTGTTCTTTCATGCGTTGGTCTTTCACTTTTTCAGCAAGCTGTAGTCGTTCTTCGTAATACGTAATGGCTTGGCTATAATCTCCCAGAGTGTGGAAGGTATTGCCTAAATTTCTCAATACTTTGGCACTTAAACGTTGATTTTGGGTTTTACGAGCTAAGTCTAATAATTGTTCATAATAGTGAATGGTTTGCTCAGAGTTGCCTAGGGAATGGTGGGCATTAGCCAGGTTTCGTAGGATTTGGCTTTGCATCAGGGGGTTGTCTTGTTCCCGAATCAGGGTTAAACTCCGAGCTTGATATGCGATCGCTTTGGGTAAGTCGTTGAGAGCTTTGTAGACTAAGCCCAAATTGTTTAAGCCCACGGCTAATAAGCAGTTGTCTCCCATCTCTTGTGCCAGTTCAATGCTGCGACTTTCAGCGGTAATGGCTTCTGTGTAGCTTCCTTGATGACGGTAAGCATTGCCCAGATTTCCCCAAGTTTGGGCTTCTAGGCGCACATTGCCCAATTGTTGGGCTAATTTTAATCGTTGTTTTTGATATTCGATAGCGCGATTATAGTCCCCTTGGGCATAATAGGCATGACTTAAATGGCCCAAAACTTGACTAATCTGTTGATGGTTTTCCAAGCTTTCGTAGAGGGCTAAACACTCTTGCCAGTAGGTTTGAGCCGCTTCAATGTTTCCTTGCTGCTGACAGGTACTGGCTTGTTCAAAGAGGAGATCGGCTCGATCTCCCAACGCGATCGACGATAAACTCTCTACATTAAGCGCTCCTTCGTCACGGGGAATTAATGTATCTCGATGTACCCCCTCTCGATGAATACTAACCACGGTTTGCGCTTTTCCCTGTAAATGAGTCGATCTGGATTTCATTGTTTTGGCTACTCCCTTCTAACTGGCTCACTCGGTTTACCCCCTTAGAATGCACCCGATTAATATAAAGAAGGGTATACTTTCAGGATAACTGATGAGGGTAGACAAAAACTCAGTATTTTCACTTATTTTTTACCTATTCTTTAAAAAAGTGAGACTTAGATCAATTAAAAGTTTTGCACTTCCTCATGAGAGCTTAACCCTATTTTTGAGGCAATTTCTATCAATTTGACAAAAGTCCGATTTTTTTGTATTGTCATACGGTAGATTGCCCTATTTGCGATCAGAATTAAACTAACCGCATTTTTCCTTGTCTATCCCCCTACATGAAGAACAGCTTTTATTCGCTCCAGTATCCCCTGAAAGCACTGCTATTCCGGTAATTTTTGCCTTTCCTAACACCTACAGTATCGGTATCACCAGTTTAGGCTATCAAGTGATTTGGTCGCAGTTGCGTGAGCGATCGCAGGTGGCAGTGAGCCGTTTATTTACAGATGGACAGGAAAAACTCCCCAGACAGGTTGAACTGGTTGGTTTCTCCTTATCCTGGGAATTAGACTATGGCAATATTTTGCTGTTGCTTGACCAACTCGGTATACCCAGGCGCAGTGAGCAGCGTCAACAGCATCATCCCCTAATTTTTGGGGGTGGACCCGTATTAACAGCCAATCCTGAACCCTTTGCTGACTTTTTTGATGTGATTTTATTGGGAGATGGGGAACAGTTATTAGGCGAGTTTATTGACCGCTATCAAGAGGTGCGGGCGGCATCCAGGGGCGAGAAATTGAGATATCTGGCTCGGGCAGAAGGAATTTATGTGCCCAGTTTATATGAGGTGACCTACGAGAGTCCAACAGGAGAACTCGCCACAATTACGCCCCTTGAGGATACCATTCCCGAACGGCCAACGAAACAAACCTATCGCGGTAAAACCCTCCTTTCCTCTAGAGTTGTTACCCCACAAGCCGCATGGGAAAACATCTATATGGTGGAAGTTGTGCGATCGTGTCCAGAACTCTGTCGATTTTGTCTCGCTAGTTATCTCACCCTACCCTTTCACACCGCTAATCTTCAAGAAGGATTAATCCCCGCCATTGAACAAGGGTTAAAATTGACCAACCGACTCGGATTATTAGGTGCTTCAGTCACCCAACATCCTGAATTTAATGCCCTGCTCGATTATCTGAGCCAACCGCAGTATGACCAGGTGCGTCTGAGTCTAGCTTCTGTCCGCACCAATACGGTTACCGAAAAACTCGCTCGTATTCTTAGTCAACGGGATAGCCGCTCCATTACCATTGCCATCGAAAGCGGATCGGAAAGACTGCGGGCGATCGTCAATAAGAAACTGCAACAAGAGGAAATTATCCAAGCTGCGATTAATGCCAAAGCAGGAGGACTGAAAGGGATTAAATTTTATGGCATGGTGGGTATTCCTGGAGAAGAAATTGAGGATTTAGAACCTACTTTAGACTTAATGCAAGAATTGAAAAAAGCCGCGCCCGGATTGCGCTTAACCTTGGGATGTAGTACCTTTGTTCCTAAAGCCCATACTCCCTTTCAATGGTATGGGGTAAACCCGCAAGCCAAGAAGCGATTAAAGCTCTTACAAAAAGGTTTAGGAAAAATTGGCGTGGAGTTTCGCCCAGAGAGTTACAACTGGTCGGCGATCCAAGCTCTAATTTCCAGGGGCGATCGCCGTCTATCTCACATCCTAGAATTCACGCAAAATTCCGGGGATTCTCTAGGGAGTTATCGGCAAGCATTTAAGCATTTTCAAGGACAACTGCCCCCGTTAGAGGATTATGTGCATCAAAATTGGTCAACCGAAAAAGTTTTACCCTGGCAACATATCCAAGGAACTTTATCTGTAGAAACTCTAAAACAACATTTAGCCACCAGTCAGAAGATACAGCGAGAGGAGTAAACTTGATGTTCAATACCCCAATGTTGATAAATTATTTTGCCTAAATGTTGAGCATCTGGGGGTAAGCAGAACAAGTTACAGCAGTTTCCTCTGCTATGAGGTACATGAATGACGGTTTTTAACAATATCTAGAACAGCTCAGAGCTTCTACCAAGTCTGTTGTTTGCTGCGCGGAGGCGCCCGGGTAGCGAGTAATGATCTTCGCTTGCTTGATGGTGAACGCCGGGTCCTCCAGCTTGCCCATCTTCTGAAAGCCCCAAAAGCCGCCGACGACCAGAATGACCACCAGCAACCAAGACACCACGGGGTTATTGACCGAGTAAGCACCTATGTTCATTGCCAAACTCCTCGGTCTTACTGCGGATCGCCGGCGCGAGGCACCGCTTGCTCTCGCTTGGGCATGCGGGTCACCACCATCCCAACGGCAAGATTAGCAGCGCCAACAGCCACGATTTCGGTGCCCGGTACAAGACCGGATAAGACCTCGACCTCATTGCCGCGAACACGTCCAACTTTGACCGCTGCATGGCTC
>NZ_JAGHZH010000030.1:0-23508 GCF_017746885.1 Roseofilum sp. SBFL
TCTCTTGTGGGAGGCTGTTCTCTTGTGGGAGGCTGTTCTCTTGTGGGAGGCTGTTCTCTTGTGGGAGGCTGTTCTCTTGTGGGAGGTTGTTCTCTTGTGGGAGGCTGTTCTCTTGTGGGAGGCTGTCCTCTTGTGGGAGGCTGTTCTCTTGTGGGAGGCTGTTCTCTTGTGGGAGGTTGTTCTCTTGTGGGAGCAGTGGGATCCCTGGGAGGGGCTTCTGGTGCAGTCATTGTTGGGTTTGTTGCAGTCGTGATGATTTGAATATTCTCTGTATCCTGGGTATGAGGTTCTAGATATTCATTAGTAATACGGATCGTTGATTCTATCCCCGTGCCTCTGGTAATCGCGCCTGCTGTACCATTGGTGGTGGCATCGCCGACAATAAAAGGGGTTGTGCCATTTCCACCATGGGTAATTGTGATCCTTCCACCATCTGTGTCTCCAACGGCTGAAATACTGGCGGTTTCACTATTGCTGGCGTTGAAGGTTCCGGTAACGCGGACAAAACCATCAGCCGTAAGGTTAACATTTCCTCCAGTGGTTGACCCTTCGGTATTGATTGAGGTTACTTCTATATTTTGGGAACTGTTTAAAGTAACATTGCCTCCATTACTGGTAGTGCTAGAAGTATCAATACTGCCCAGGGAGATTGTGCTATCAGCAGTTACATTGACTGTACCGCCACTGGTGGTAATATCTCCAGTGGCAATCTGATTGGAGATCGCACTAAACTGACCCCCTTCTGTATTCAGCACTGCATTCACATCGATGTTTGGAGTATCTGCTGCCGTTGCACCACCGAGTAAAATATCTCCTCCATTGGTACTAATATTCTGATTAATATCAATAGAAGAGTTAGTTGATGCAGTGCTATCTTTGAGGGAAACCAAGCCTCCCCCTGTACTCAGTGGAGCATTAACGTTAATGGTGGGAGCATCAAGGGTGAGATTTCCATTATTGGTGGTGATGCTTTCCAGAACATCTATAGAGGTTCCAGCTTCAGCAGAGAGTCCGACAGATTCAAAGGTCATATTAACCGCTGCACTGAAGGTGATATTTTCACTTGCTTGCAAGGTGACGTTGGCTTCTGCACTATTAATGGCACTTACATTGATGCGGGTAATACTTTCGCTAGTATTCAGGTCATTATCACTAAATTGGTCTACGTCTTCTAGGTTGCTGGTGTCTCCTCCTTCAGGAACCACTGTAATATTGGTGGGGTCAAGCAATAGCGTTCCTATTTTTCCTTGAGGTGCAGTGGTGTCTACTTCTCCTTGGTACTTTAAAAATGATTGACCGGAAACTTCAACAAATCCGCCATTCCCAGAATTTTCTCCTCCTCTGGCACTAATTTGACCTAAAAATTGGGTGGTATCATCGCTCCAGATGACAATGTTTCCCCCATCTCCATTGAGGAGTGCATCAGCATTGATGATGCTGTTTTCACTCACTAGGGTAAACTCACTGTTAGGAAGGGGTCCCTTTCCTTGGAATGAACCGCCAATGTTGATGATTCCACCACCTTGGTTTCCAGAAGCATTAATCTGAGCATCGATGATACCAACGCGATCGCCTAGAATATTTATATTTCCGCCGGTTATACTAGAAGTATCGAGGGTTCCGGAGGCGATCGCCACTCCCGATCTATCTGGAAGCGCGATCCCCGATCCGGTTAACACCACCTGTCCCTGGGAATTAACCGTTAAACTTTTGGCATGATCCAGTTTACTGCTGGTCAACAGTTCAGGAAGTGTTAACGGGGTAATTGCTTGAGAGTTGCTATTTTGCGAGTTCACAGGCAGATCTAAACTTAATAGATGGCCGTCTTGGGAGATCCGCACCGAATTGTGTCCCGGAACCGCAGCGATCGTAATACTTCCCCTTGGTGCGGATAGGGTGCCAAAATTAAGCGTATTACCACCAATTAAACCTAGCGTTTGCTGTGCATTAACTTGTAAATTACCCAGATTAACAATACTTCCAGGATTTGCCCCCTCAAACTTAAATTCCGCAGGTGTTCCTGTTAAGGTACTCCAATCATTAGAACCCACTACATTAAACCATTGATCGATTCCTAATCCTATTGAAGTTGCTGTTGTTCCATAAAAGTCTGCGGGTACATTTAAACTGGAATTTGGGCCAAATAGAATCCCCGCAGGATTGACTAAATAAAGGTTAGCCGTACTATTACTCAGTTGAATTAATCCATTAATAATGGAAGGATCTCCACCAACCACACGACCCAAAATATTTTGGATATCCGGTTGAGCCATAAAGGTAGCAATTTGTCCCTGGGTTAATCCAAACTGTTGGAAACTATGGAAGAGGTTTTGCCCAGCTTGCGTTCCGCCTTGAATATTAAACTGTTGATTATTCCCTGGAGAAATAATAGTTCCTACCCCATCTTGTGCCGGAATAATCGATTGAGCGAAAGCTGGCGAAGCGAATCCACCATTGAAATACATCAGGGTACTCGCCACTAGAGAATAAACCCACCCATATTTCTCGCCAGCTAGACTCTTATTAATAAGTCTGTTCATACTTCCCCATTCCCAGGATCGTAATTGTTTAAAGTAAAATAATCTATCTTTTTCGATTAAAGTAAGAGAGAGTCGATAGAGATTAGTAGACTATTTTCATCTATGATAGCTTTTTTCTGACCATAAGATCTTAATAATGATTTAATAATCTTCACATTTTTTTCACACTAGTGAGCTAAAATAGCTAGATGGTACTGATGTTTGAGTTGCGATTGAGCCTGAGTAGAAGGCGATCTCTGATACATCTTGACTTAGAGAATAACCTTCAACATGCGTCGTCAATCATTTATTTTGACTTGTCTTCTCAGTGTTTTAACCCTGACTAGAGTATTCATTCTTGTGAGCTTTGAAAATAACGTTTTTCAAAATTGCCATGAAAAATCTTTTTTTTGATCATAACAATAAAGTTTTCCCTAAAGTTTTTTCTCTGTCTACTCAACTCCGATATAGCCTAATTTTAATAGGTGTTGTTAGTGTGTTAACCACTGGCACCATCCTGGGATATTTTAGTTTTAAATCTGAGCTAGAAAAAAATCAAGAGTTACAACAAAAACGTTCGGAATCAGCAGCCAATAAAATCAATAACTACTTAGATAATATCCAGAGAAAGTTGGGGTATTTATCAACAATTAGAGGGTTGACAAGTTTAGATATTAAAGACCAAAAAAATTTACTAGAAGGATTGATTCGTTCTAACAATGCCTATAAATCTGTCGCCATTATCGATCGTCACGGTAAAGTAATTAATTTAGTCTTTCTCAATCCGGAAAAAGAAATATACTTGGGACAGGACATGAGTAACTCTCCAATTTTTAAGTACTCTTTTAATAAAAACGATCGGTATCTCACTTCTGTTCATATCAATCAAAAAAATGGTCTACCTCAAACTATATTATCTGTGCCGATTCGCAATGAAGAAGATCGAATTGATGGTGTACTAATTGCTGAAATTGATTTAAGCTTTCTTGGATTAATCGTTTCCAATACCACCGTAGGTAAAACGGGCTATACATATGTTTTAGACGAGCGTAATATCATGGTTGCTAAAACAGGAATGATGGAAGAAAACTTTGAATTTCAACACATTTCTAATCCGGATTTGTTAAAGCATCTTTTCCCTCAGCAGAAGACTCAACTCAATATTTATTCAGGATTGTACGATCAAAAAGTCTTAGGTGCAACTACTGCTATTCCCAGTATGCAATGGAAGTTAGTGGTTGAGTTACCAGTTAATGAAGCTTATGCACCGATCGCCAGAATGTTATGGATTACCAGTATATCTTTGTTTATTATTACACTTGTTTCTATGGCGATTGGATTTTATCGTGCCCATCGTATTCTCTCTCCACTTAAGCATTTGACAGAAGCAGCCCTGGAAATTCGCCAAGGGAATTTTGATACTAAAGTTGAGATTGTAGAATCGGATGAATTAGGGCTTTTAGCTACCGCATTTAATCAAATGACAGCTCAAGTAGGAAAGTTATTTAAAGTATTGGAAGCAGAAAAAACTTTTGTTTCCACTATTCTAGATACGGCTGGATCTTTGGTTCTTGTTTTAGACGATCGAGGCAGAATTGTGAGATTTAACCGTGCCTGCGAACAAACCACACTATATTCGTTTAAAGAAGTTAAGAATAGTTTCTTTTGGGAGATATTCTTAGCAGATGATGATAGACAACTGGCTCAATCGAACTTCAGTCAATTTCAAGACCAGTCTTTTGATGCTCAAGAGTCAAATTTACAATTTCCGATTCAATATGAAAGTTCTTGGATAACCAAAGATAAACGCTTACGGCAAATCGCTTGGTCGGATACCGTATTACTTGACGATCGAGGCTATATTCAATATGTGATTAGTACGGGAACCGATATTAGCGATCGCAAAGTCGCAGAAGAAGAACTCAAACAGGCGAAAGAATCTGCAGAAGTCGCCCTGAAAAACCTACGAGCTACTCAAAGCCAACTTATTCAAGCTGAAAAAATGTCCGGCTTAGGTCAATTAGTAGCGGGAATTGCCCATGAAATCAATAATCCGATTAATTTTATCCATGGCAATATTTTACCGGCAGAAACCTATGCACAAGATCTGTTGACTTTGATTGAGTTGTACCAAAAATATTACCCAGAACCCCCAAGTGAAATCGCACAATTCATGGAAGGAATAGAATTGGAATTTATATTTCCTGATTTTCGGAAACTTTTATCTTCGATGAAATTAGGCTCGGAACGAATTCGAGAAATTGTTGATTCACTCCGAAACTTTTCCCGTCTGGATGAAGATGGAATTAAGGAGGTTGATGTGCATGAAGGAATTGAGAATAGTTTATTGATTTTGCAAAACAACCTGAAAGGCAAATTAGAACAAAAAGAAATTGAAGTGATTAAAGATTATGGAGAACTGCCTAAAATCGAATGCTACCCAGGTCAATTAAATCAGGTTTTTATCAATATTTTAGCCAATGGCATTGATGCTCTAGACAATTGCCGAACGATCCCCTCTGAGTCTGACGAGGGAAAGTTGCCGACCTTAACCATTTCCACCTCCTTATCCAGTCCAGATCGGGTTATGATTACAATCGCTGATAATGGTCCAGGAATATCTGCTTCCATTAGAGAACAATTGTTTAATCCCTTTTTTACGACTAAACCCGTGGGTCAAGGAACCGGTTTAGGCTTGTCCATTAGTTATCAAATTGTGGTAGAACGACATAGAGGAAGCTTATCTTGTATTTCTGAAGTCGGAGGGGGAGCAGCGTTTCAGATTGCACTTCCCGTTTCCCAAGGTATATCGAGAAAAATTTGACTACTCTCTCAGGAAACCTCAGTGGAAATAATGGTTTCTTGACGTTGTCCCTGAGATCTAACATTACATTTTGTAACGAAACTTGGCGGCGATCGTTAAGCTTCATTGCAAAAGGTTCACTGCAAAAATCAAGCCATGGTAGGCTCTATCCTGTTGGCAAACCCTAAGAGCATAACGGCAGGAGAACACCTTGACTTCAGAGCGGAACCTAACCCACAACTCTTTGCATAGTGAAGACTTCAGTGAGTACGTGGCCCATCTCCAACTTCACATGGCGCTACAAGCTCGTAATCTCCTCCCCAACTATAAACATGCTGCTGATAGTCGCGAACAGCTCCTTCAAGAAACGCAAGCTGATTTAGAAAAGTTAGTTTCTCGCCAAGTTGTCTAACAACATTTTGTAGTTTCCATCGTTTCCAACTCCATCTTCACTCCCAGGGCAATCATGCCCTGTTTTTTTCTTTTCCCCAGGATAGGAACTCCATGATTATACTAAGAAGGGTTGATCCTAGGGGAATATATGAAGGTCTTTCTAACCCTGAGCGCCAGTGAACGAAAAAACCTGCTGTTGATGTTTGCAGCGGGTTTGCTGTTTTGGTCAAGTATCGGCTCTTTGTTGCCTACTTTACCGCTTTATCTGCGATCGCTGGGGATAGCGGATCAACAATTAGGCTTTGTCATGGGAGCTTTTGCCATCGGCCTATTATTAGCTCGACCTTACATTGGAGCGATCGCCGATCGCCACAGTCGTAAACGGGTGATTCTCATCGGTACAGCCGTTTGTGGTCTCGCTCCCCTCTGTTATCTCTTAGTAAACTCTGTTCCCTCCCTGATGATGGTGCGGAGTTTCCATGGCATTAGTTTAGCCTCCTTTACCACTGGATATATTGCTCTGGTGACAGATCTAACCCCCCCTAAAAATCGGGGTGAAGTTCTGGGTTACATGAGCTTGATTAATCCGGTTGGTGTGTCCTTTGGCCCAGCTTTAGGAGGATTTGTACAGCAAGCCTTTGGCAATGAATATCTGTTTATCTTAACTGGTAGCTTCGGATTCCTGGCCTTTTTAATTATGACTCAAGTTCAAGAAAAAAGGCGAACTGATAACCTAGACAAAACAGACTCTTCAACTGCTATTCAACCTGGATTATGGCGCTTACTTCTGAGTCCCCGAATTCGGATTTTAAGTCTAGTTCTTTTGCATGTCGGTCTAGCATTTGGAGCCATGACTGCCTTTATTTCTCTCTTAATTCAGGCAACTGGAGTCAACTTCAATGCTGGATTGTTTTTTACCGCTGCTGCCATTACCAGCTTTGGTATTCGTTTGGTAGCTGGTCCTTTGAGCGATCGCATCGGCCGAGGTATCTTTATTACCCTTAGCATCTCCCTCTACGGGATCTCCATGTTTATGCTCACCTTCGCCGATACAGCCTGGCTCTTTTTACTCTCTGGATGCATTGAAGGAGCAGGTTTTGGTCTCTTAATTCCCACCACTTCCGCCATTGTCGCCGATCGCGCCTATCCCCATGAACGAGGACGCTTATTTGGTCTGTGTTTAGGAGGTTTTGATCTAGGAATCGCCCTCGCTGGACCCATCGCTGGCATGATTGCCCAAGCCTTCTCTTATCAAACCATCTTTATCTGTATTACCCTCATTCTCATTTTAGGTTTATTACTGTTCTTAACCCAATCGAGCAAAGACTTACCCCACTCCCTGCGCTATGCCTTGGGACGAGGACGAGATATCTATGCACTCTAATCCATTGAATCATTGAATCATCAATTATTAAAAAACCCTGCTTTTAGCAGGGCACAGAACACAGAAAGGAGCAAACTTAACAAACTTATATCCGTTTAGGAAATCAGAGCATAGACTTTAGGCTAACCGCTTGCGGAGCATGAAGGAAGCCATTCCTGCCACTGCCAGTAATCCAACTGTAGTGGAAGATTCCGGAACGGGTTGAGCGGCAAATGCAGCGCCAGAGAATGTAATCCCCTTAAAAGTTTCGCCGCCCTCTAACCGACGTTGAAAACTTTCAACCGTAATCCCAGCTTCAGCCAACTGGAAGGTGAGAACTCCTGTTCCCAAGGAAGTTTGATTATCGTCACTGGTGAAAAATCCAGAAAACCCGAAGTTGATCCCTAAAATACCTGAAGCAGTTTGACTAACTTGTAATCCCGAATGACTGGTTAAATCAAAGGTAGAGACCCCATCAGCACTATTACTTCCAGGTACACCCGCACTTAAATCTAGAAAGTTGGCGATGCTGCTCTCAGAGAAGTTGATATCTTTAATAAAAGCACTACCAAAATCCTCAAAGCTTCCAGTTGCAGCAGTAATTCCGACTTCTCCTAGGGGATCGGTTAGCTTATTAGTGAAATCAATCCCTTTATTACTTAAGTTGATTGTCGTGTCAGCATTGTTGATTTGGAAACTTCCCTTGAGTGCCGCCGCTTGTGCCGCATTAGGATTAAATAAAACACCAGAAGTAAGGATAACAGCAGAAGTAGTTAGGGTAGCTTTAATGGTAGATACAGCAGACATTGATGAACTCCTAGAGCAGTAGTGAGGTGTTGCCCTCTCGACACTTTTATCATCGCTATTTTCCCTAGAAAAAGGAGTGATACAGATATTGTTTTTATGTGATAATTATCACGATTAGAAGTGTCTGATGTCCGTTGATCAAGTGATCCAATAGGTGGAAATAGGTGAAGTAAATTACAGAAAAAGAGGATAGAGATCACCCCCATGGACCGATCTCTATCCTCAAGAGCCTGAAACAAGTCAGCTCCTGGCCGCGATCGCAATATTATAGAGTTGAATAGTGCCCTCTTACAGAACGATAATTTGACTCGCTGCTAAAGCTGGAGAACCCGTTAGCGTTGCCAGAGTCTGCGCTGCCGTTGCCCCCGTACCGTCAGAATCGAAACTGAGAATGCCACCACTGTAGAGAAACTGAGCTGTCGTTCCTACAGCAGTTGCAGACTGGGTTAATGTGGGAGTTGCGCCCGCCGTGAGTCCAGTAAATTGAGAGGCAAACACGCGGATGGTATCTGAACCGTTACCAAAATCAGTAATAGTATCACTGCCATCTCCAGGAGCTGCAAACACGAAGACATCATCCCCAGTACTTCCAGTCAGGTTATCATTGCCTAAGCCACCAGCAATGATATCGTTGCCTCCATTGCCAGTAATATTATCAACACCAGAGTGACCGACCAACACATTGGCATTGCCATCGCCGTTAATCGTATTGTTCCCATCTCCAGCAATACCCATACTGGTTCCGTTGAGTACCGTATCAGCGGCAACTCTTGCGATATCTTGAATCCGGGTATCTCCAGAAGCAGGAGTTTCAGCACTATTGAAGGAAGTAGTGTCATAGTTGGCGGCTAAATGCTCTGCTAAGGCATCTTGTTCTCGGTTATCTGTGGTGAAAGTAGCGTTGCCTGTTGTAGCTTCAGGTAAGGGTGTTTGATTGCCTTGAGGGAAAGGATAGCCATCGCCTCCACCCGCCAGGAAACCAAGAGTCGCCACCTTAATAGTGCGGCTAGCGTCTCCGACAATGCTTCCATTTTCGACAACCACATCCACTGTATTCCCCTGGTCATCTTTAATGGCGAGAGAGCGGACTCGACTGTTTACAGCTTGAGAGGCATCGAAACTAAACGCCATGCCAGAAATTTGGGGAAACCGTCCGGGAGTATTTCCTGCTGCAGTATCAGAAACTCCATGTTCGGCGATTTCTTTGAGTTGTGTTGCGGTTAGAGGAACAATAGTCAGACTATTGTTAAACCGTAAGGTATTCTCGATATCCAGTTGGGAGACATCCCCTTCTTGCTTATTGGCGAGGGGGTTAGCAGGAGGAGGAGAAAATTCTAATCCTCCAGTTCCTCCTGGGGGAATAATCGCTTGTCCGATATTATCGCGAATGCCTCCCCCATTTTTCAGAGAAGCCACTACAGTGGGGTCAGTTTGGCGAGCAACAATTAAGTTAGCATCAGCAGTTAAACTACCTAGGTTAGTTTCTTCTCTCCGGACTTGAGAACGCCGTCCTTCTAAGAAAACACTCGTATTACCAAAAAGGTTACTGTCTTTAGCTGTGGCAATACCATTGATTGCCTGAGTAACCGCCACTACAGTGGGGTCAGCCACATCTTGAGGATTAACCGTTCTACCATAAACTCGGTTAACTCCTGCCGCATCCGTCGCATACGCACCACTTTCATCAAGCACTTGGCTGATGATTCCGTTGGCATCAAACCCAGCAACTAAACGACCCACATAACGATAATTGCCATCGGTGTTAATCACATAAACCGGTTCACCACTAGGAGAAGTAAATTGCTTCGGATAGACTCCAGCACTGGTATCTCCAGCACGCAGGGGATCGTCGGCATTGGCGAGAATGGTGTTAGAGCCACCAGCCATAACAATATCAACGTTATTGAGCAAACCAGCCAGTTGTTCTTCAATGCTAATCTGCTGCATGTGAGCCAGTAGAACAATTTTGTTAATGCCTTGTGCAACTAATTCATCAACGCTTTGTTGAATTATGGCAGCTAGAGCATTGATATCATTAGCGTTAGCTGGGTTAACACCAACGCCTCCGGGAGAAGAGATGGTGCCGAGGGTGGGGGTGGTTGCACCGACGACTCCAACGCGTTCGCCACCGACGTTGAGCACGACGCTTTTACTGATGCTATTGGGTTGGGGAGCTTGTGCTGAAGGAACGACTAAACCACTGAGAGTGGCTTCGGTACTGAAATCCAAGTTGCTACTCAAGTAGGGGAACTGTGTCCCCAGGTATCCATTAGCTCCAATCCCTGCCCTCGTAGTAATGGTATTGTCGGCTTGAATAAGGGTTTGTACTGTACCAGGGCCGAAGTCAAATTCATGGTTTCCCAATGCCGCAGCCTGGAAGCCGAGAGCGTTATTAATCAGGATATCTCCAATACCTCCTTGACCATCTCCATTGCCGTCTTGGTAGATTTCGGCACTGGTGCTAAAGAAGGGGCCGGGGATGTAGAGGTCTCCAGAGGTGAGTTTGAGAGTATTGGGAAAGTCGTCAGCTAGAGCATTGAGGACGGCTGAGAAGTTTACAGCATCCTCAATAGCAGGTAAACCAGCTTCTTGGTCTGCTGTGTGTAACAGTTGCAAGGTAAAGGTCACCGGACCTCCCACTGGCGCAGGGGTTGGAGTGGGAGAAGGACTAGGACTGGGAGTGATGATAGGGGTTGGAGCTGGAGAAAGAACAGGAATAGGGGTAGTGCTGGTGGTAAAGTCGCTGCTGTCAATTTGGTCAGCATTTACGCCTTGAATAGTGGCGATAATTTGTCCGCTGGTATCACGAATAACGGTACGGGTTCCGCTTCCTTGGGCAATAGTTAAGTTGCTAAACGATACTCCACTGGCTAACCCAATTCGGTCTGAACCATTGCTAAAGTCAATGAGAGTTTGTGTGCCAACGCCAACAACAAAGATATCTTGACCTGCCCCTCCCGTTAAGCTGTTGTTGCCTAAATCGCCGTATAGAACATCGTTACCAATATCACCAAAGACCGCATCGTTCCCTTGACCGCCGCGAACTACATCATTCCCTTGTCCGCCGTAGACTGCATCATCGCCAGTATTGCCGTTGAGTTGGTCATCACCTCGGTTCCCAATGAGGCTATCATTTCCGCTTGCGCCGAAGAGGACATCGCTATTTTGGCCGCCAAAGAGGAAGTCATTGCCTGCACCCCCGATTAAGGTATCGTCTCCTCGATTTCCCACTAGAATATCAATGCCTTCATCACCAAAAATGAAGTCATTACCGTCTAATCCGAACCCTAGATCGTTGCCAGCTAGCAGATTAATGCCATCATTCTGTGGAGTTCCGATAATAATGTCATTGTTAACCGTCCCATTAATGAGTCCCACGAGTTAATGCTCCTAAAGTTAATTCCTTGTCTAAGAAATTAAGGGGTTAAGGTTAATGGGATATTATGCTTACTTTAACGATCGGAAAAATTTTTGGGGTTTAATACCAAGTATTAACGTCACTACATTGAGTTAGAATATAATAGATTTAAAGCCAATTGCCGACCATTACGAAGGGTGCCCAGTAAATGGGATGATGATATTTACTGTGCAATAGGTTAATTTGAGCTTGTTGGAGGGCATTGGCTTTACTCATTCCGGGTTGATTTAAGTATTGGTAAAAATAAACCATAAACTCAGCAGTGGATTGATCTCGGACAGCCCATAAGGTAGCCAGAGTGCTTCTAGCTCCTGATCGCAAGGCAACCCCTGCTAATCCTAAAATCGCCCGCTCATCACCTTGTGCTGTTTTGCACGCACTGAGTACGAGTAATTCAATGGGGTTTTGCAATGGTTGCGATCGCGACTTGACCAACGTATCGAGTTCTCGAACATTAATCTGACTATCCCAGGTTAAGATAAACGTCTCTTCTGCATCGCTGCTAAACTGACCATGAGTGGCTAAATGAACGATGGGAAAAGGAGTTTCCTGAATTGCTTTTTTCAGTTCCTCAGCCGTAAATGTCCGATCGAGCAACACACGAGTATTAATTTCACGACTAATTTGTTCCACTTCCGAAGCAACACCAGGAAGCGAGCGAAATCCCTGGCGAGCTTCACTGAGTCCGGCAGTGAGGGCTTTTAACTGCTCTGGCTCTAGGGGCGGAGATTGGATCGGCGGCTGTTCCCCCAGTGCTGACACTCCTATGATAACGAGCAGAGCAACAGCCAGGGCGATCTCCAGGAAACGGACCCAGCAGTTATAGCACTGAAATAGTTTATTTCGACTAGGTCAGCAGTCCCAGTAAAGTGAAGCCATAGAGAGACCCGTTGCTCAAGAAAGTTGTTAAGCTCAACATCATGGAAGTCAGGGAATAGGGTGAGCAGGAGTAAGACCACAATATAATTTAAATTCCATGTCAATAATATCGTTAACGTTGTTTTCGGATGCGATACTCATTACTCAGTTATTGCTTCCCTGCCTTGGGAATGACAGAATTAGGGGTGAATATCCATGCGCTGAACAAACCAATGACCATGAGTACCCTTTCTGGAGATCTGCAAACCCCCATTCCCCACGATCCTGACCATATCTTATCCCCTTTGAATGGGTGGCAAGCGATCGCCAGTTCGGTTTTAGGGACGAGTCATCAAAAGCGAGGACAACCCTGCCAAGATGCCCATGCTTGGGATATTCTAGGGCCAGGACTGGTGGTGGCAGCAGTGGCAGATGGGGCAGGTTCGGCATCCTTGTCGGATGTGGGAGCGCAAGTGGCGACGAGGACTGCAGTAGAGCTGATTAAGCGCCAATGGGATCGATTAGCAGCAGAACAGTCAGAGGTCTGTTGGGAAGCTCTGCTGGGAGAGGTTTTAGAACATGCCCAAAATGCGATCGCTGCTGAAAGCTTAACCCGTGATGTGGAGGTGCGTCAGTTAGCGACGACATTATTAATTTTGGTTGCCAGTTCCCAGGAGGTTGCTGTAGCACAGATAGGAGATGGAGCAGTCGTAATTGGCGATCGTCAAGGCCATATTACTGCACTGACCCAGCCAGAAAACGGAGAATATGCGAATGAAACCACGTTTTTAATTTCTCCCAACGCCTTAGAAAGTGCCCAAATTAAGGTTTGGGAAGGGGAGATTGCCCATTTTGCCCTCTTCTCAGATGGTCTACAACGATTAGCCTTAAAATTACCAGAAGGTACGCCCCACGCTCCGTTCTTTACTCCTCTATTTCGGTTTGTCGATCAAATGGAGGATTCTCAAGCAGCCGAGAGTGAACTTCAGGGTTTTCTCTCTCATCCGCGTATTACGGAGCGGACAGATGACGACCTGACTATAGTTTTAGGTAGCCTGAAGTCAATTAATAATTAACCATTAATCATTAATATTTTTTCCTTTTCTTAAGATAAATGGATTATGAAGCTTCAACGCCAATCAAATCAAGAATGGATAGATTTACAAGCGGCCACAGAATTAGGGGTTGGTGGTGAAGCTAAGGTCTACGGACTCAGCGAAGATAAGACCCTGGTGGCCAAGGTTTATCATAAACTCAAACCGGAATATGGTCTGAAGTTAACGGCCATGTTGGAAAATCCACCCAATAATCCCACGGCGAACCAAAATCATCTTTCTTTTGCTTGGCCAGAAGATTTGCTGTTCAATCAGAAGCAACAGGTGGTGGGGTTTCTGATGCCGCGCATTAGTGAAATGCGACCAATTATTGATTTATATAATCCCAAAACTCGCCGTACCCAATGGCCTTGGTTTGAATATTCCCGTTTGCATCGAACAGCGAGAAATTTGGCGGGCGCTCTGAAGAGTTTGCACGAGCGGGGTTATGTGATTGGAGATATCAATGAATCGAATATTTTAGTCACGGAAACGACCCTAATTACCCTGGTGGATATGGACTCCATTCAGGTAAAACATCCAGAAACAAAAGAAGTTTATCGCTGTCCAGTCGGTAAGCCAGAATTTACGCCTCCAGAGTTGCAAGGTCAAGCGTTTGGCAATTTAGACCGGACTCCAGAACAGGATTGTTTTGGATTAGCGGTGTTGATTTTTCAGTTGTTGATGGAGGGAACCCATCCCTTTGCAGGGGTGTATAAATTGCCTGGAGATCCTCCGGCGATCGCCCAACGCATTGCTCAGGGTTATTTTCCCCATGGCAGGCGATCGGTTCCTTTAACACCTATGCCCGTATCTCCCCCATTTACTCTGTTATATCCCAAACTACAAGTGTTGTTTCGGCGCTGTTTTGAGGAGGGATTTGATAATCCCCATGTACGCCCGGATGCTAAAGTGTGGCAGTTGGCGCTCCAGGATGCAGAACGGGATTTAATCACTTGTAGCAAAAACGATCAACATCGCTATGGCAGTCATTTGGATCGCTGTCCTTGGTGCGATCGCACTCAACGATTAAAGGGTCGCGATCCCTTTCCCTCTCAAGGGGCGGTACAGCGAGGACTTCACCTCAAACCGGTTAACCGCAAGAAGATTCCCATTCAACCGGCACCTGCCCATCATTGGGGATATAATCGGGTATCTAATGCCCCTTCAACGGCTCCAGGATGGTCTAATTTTACGCCACTCCCTCCCTCCACGTCTGGTTATCCTCAGAATACAGGAGGAGGAGGAGGGACAGTTCCAGTGATGCAAGCCTCTTGGCGCGATCGACGGCGACCTTCTTTGCATCCTTTATTGGCAGGAATTTTCGTCTTAAGTTTAGCGGTAGCGGGGGTTTGGTATGGAAACCAAACCCGGATCGGCGAAATGGGGTTTCGTGCCGCCCAGAAACTGGAACTCAAGCAAGGGAATCTGCATATTCGTCGTCTACATACCATTGATTCCCAGAAAGAACCCATTAACGCGATCGCCATTAGTCCCAATGGTCAAGTTTTAGCAAGTAATGGTATGGATGGTACAGTTAGACTGTGGGAACTACCGAGTGGAAATCCAACCCAAACCCTGGAAGCTCATCAGGATCAGCGCGGTTCCTATGCAGTCAGTGAAATTGCCTTGAGTCCCGATGGCAAACTCTTAGCTAGTGCCAGTCGTAGCGATAATGGATTGAAACTGTGGGATCTCACGAATAACCAACAATGGCAAATCAAACCCCAGGAGGGATTGCAAGGAGTAGTGACCTTGGCGATTAGTAATCAGTATAAGATTTTAGCCACAGGCAGTCGCGATCGCACGGTCAAATTATGGGACTTATATAATGGCTTTCGCCGCTTAACCTTTGCCTGGGAAACCGGATGGGTAAACCGTTTGGCACTCAGTCCCGATCAAAAAACTTTAATTGCCGGTACAGATACAGGCAATCTCTATCAAGTGAATTTGGTAAATCTTCAGGATAAAATGCTGCCGAAAATTACCCACTCTGCCGTGGGAGCCTTGGTCTTTATGCCCGATAATCAACAGTTTATTGTCGCTCAAAGTAGCCAAATATTCATCCGTGACTTAGCTTCTGGAGCTGTACAACTGACTCTGCTGCATCCGGGAGAAGTTAGAGCCTTGGCGGTGAGTCCCGATGGTAAGATTTTAGCTAGTGGTGGCGGCGATCGCACCATTCAAATCTGGAACCTAGAAACCCAAGAAATTATCGGCTTACTCCGAGATCATCAGGGTGAAGTCCTATCCCTTGCCTTTAGTCCCAAAGGCGATCTCTTAGTCAGTGGTGGAGCAGATGGGAACATTAAGATCTGGCAAGTCAGTTCAATTAATAATATCAAATCTGGAAAAAGGGCCATAGAGATGAGTGAGCTATTCTCAAGACCTGTAGCCCTCCAAACAAGATAATAACTGTGTGCGAAGGCCTTGCCCGGCTCACACCGAAAGGAACAGGAACCCAGAAGAGCAACAGTAAGGGAAAAGAAATCGCACAGAGTCGCTGAGGTCAAAAAAGACCATTCGGTAGACGAGGGATGATTATCCCAAGCCAAAATCTGTGGGGGCAACCGGTTCAATATCCGGATCAAAACCTCCCACTTGGTTTGTGCGTAGCATCCAACAGACCGCTCCTTGATCCAAAAATGTTTTTGTTACCACATCATGGGCGAGTTTCGGTAATAAAGAACGCCAACTGGCTAACGTGCTATAAATCATTTTTGCCGGTTGCTCGATCGCGAATTGTCCCAGCGTTGCATCATCCGATTGCCAATCTTCTCGTACAATCCTTAAGGGTGCCAATTGTTGCCTTAAGTGTGCCCCCAGTTCAACAAGTTGCTCAAACCGTTGGGTTTGCTCGTGATTGGGATTGGCTTCTAACCATCGTTGAATTTCTGGATTAGCCTGAAATTGCTCCACTGTCCGTTCAATTGCCCGATACAAAGCTTGGGAAGAATCTTGAACGCAGGAATTAATCGGCGTGACAAACGTGGTACCTGTACCATCTCCAATACGGTAACGAGCCGCCATAATATCTAATTCGAGGATGATATTGTCAAGAACCGAAAAGCGCAGACCATCAAAATTATAGTCATCTGTCAATGGACTAAACTTAATCAACGTATCGCCAATGGGACGGCATCCCATCCATCCCCATTGGCGATCGCCGCTATAGCGCTCCCAAGACAACGAACCGGCAATAATGCCATCAGTATTATGGGTATAGATTTGCCGATATTCAATCTCAAATTTGAGCGAACCTGTAAATGGATCTTCAACCACATGGGCAATTCCATAGGAAAAATGACCGAAGAAAATCCCCATCGGTGCAAACTCAGCCTTTTGGCCGCCAATTCCACCATACATATGAATCAGTAAGAGGCGATCGCCCGCGTAAATGCCCCGGTTGCTTAAACTGGCTTGATTGGGGTCATTCACTAACAGCACTTTGGAAATCGTACCTTTTTTCGCTGCTAAATTAGCCCAACAGTCTCGGTCAATATAGCGTTGGGTATCCCGTTTCCCTTCAATCATCCGATCCGGAGTCACCCCAAACAAACTCGCTGGAGCAAGAGAGAGAACCACAAATTCTCCCTGCTCATTTTTCATTCCTGTAATTCGCCATCCCTGGGGATTCACCGGAGACTGTTCAAGCTGATAATTCGTGGAGGGAAATACCCCATTGCGATCGGCCACCACAGAAGGAATATATACCGGTTCCTCCACCCCATCAAAGTGTCTGGACTGAGGGTTATAATGGCGTACCTGGAAGCGATCATCTCCTAAAGACCCCAAAATTGTGACTAATCCCTGGAAGCGACCGGAAATTTGTACCGGTTCCCGACGAATCACCAAGGTTGGTCGCAATCCAACCTCTTCTAGGACAATCACGGGTCCTGCTAACTTCACCAGCACATCATTTACCGGTCTGGCACCAGCCAAAGATTCCAAGGGAGTAACGGCTAACCAATGATTCAGGCGATCGGGATGCACATTTCCCTCTTGTTTACTCACCTGCACCCGATCGACAAAATGCACATCTTTAGTAACTTCCTGTATCAAGGCAGTATCGGCCGGATCGTCACTCCAGCGCAAATTGATCACCTGACCCACTAAATACTGATATCGCTCATCCGTATGGTGAACTTCAAACAAAACCCCGCGCAGACGCAGACGTTGATTGGATTTTGGCAGGAGCAACCGTCCCATCCAAGTCCCTACCGGTTTATACAATCTTGGATTAATCGTTTGCTCAATTGGGTAATAGAACGGATAACTTTCTGGTTGATTAAACAAGACACTGCGATAACGCTGATAGTTACTGATCGCTAGTTCATGGGGATTAACACCCATTGTCCAATCTTCCAAGAGGATACCGGTCATTAAATCCACCGTTTGATCCATGTAACTGCGCCCATCTGGCAGGAACGTATAATCATCTAACGGACCAGTTGGCCCATCATGACCCACAGGCCCCAGATTAATCAAGCTAATCTTGCCGCGACGTTTAGCCTGATTCCAATTGGAGTTCACCTTAATGGGCCAGCGTCCAGGAAAGCAAAGCGGCCCTAAGCGTTCAACGTTATCGTTTTCACCCACTAGATGATAGAGGTGTTCAACATCCATCGCTCCTGTATTACCACTGATCACACCAGCTAGGGAAATTACTTCGATGTTAGCTCCTGTCGCTCGATAGAGATATGAAACAGAAGCCATAGACATCTGTCCTCCACCGCTATAGCCAATTAATGTAATTGGGGTTTGGCTCTCCACTTGGTAGCCAAAGTTAATCAAACTCTCGAATAGAACTTGAGCTAGGCCTTGGTTTTGAATCGGGCCATAACGAGGATCGGCTGCCACAGCAACAGCAATCATATTACGGATATTGATAATAAAGCCAATCGGATGATCCGGTGCTTTCAGTTTGATCGAATCAATAATGCGCCACAAGAAAGCTAAGGGTCGGTCTTCAGTTAAGGAACGATTGGTGACTGAATAGGGAATAATTCCTTTGACGATCAGAATATTATCAGGAACAGCATCCGCTAGACGATTAAGCAACAGTTCTACATCGGGTAAGTATTCGTGGCTTCCTTGGGAAATCCCATCTAAGTAGATGACGTAGCGGGAAATTTGGGTAGAAGTGGAGGCTTGACGAACTGGTTCACCCGGATAGCTCAAGTCTTCATCTCCATACCATCCAGCCCACCATCCCAGGCTTTCTACTGGAGTAAGGACAATGGCAAACAGGAGCGCGAGGAAACTCATCAAGCTCAGATCTACAATCAGATCCAGGGTTTTAGTTAAGGACGCATACCAATTTCCCAAGCCTTGATAGGATGACGGGGAAAAGAGGAAAGCAAGGATCATACCGATCGAGACGGCAATTATGATTTTGACAGAGCCAGGAAGGGACGAGCCTCCAGTTTTGGCTTGCGCTTTTTCTTTGACCCAAGCGGGTTTTTGCCGACCTCGATCTCCTTGATATCCAGCTCTCACCTGTTCTTCAAGTTCTGCTTTGCTGAAAACCAGTTGAGTTCCAGCTACAGTATTCATCAACCAATGTCCCAAGACTGTAATGGGCCGACCAATGGTACGCTGGCACAGTTGTAGGAATACCCATCCTAAAGCAGCGCAGCTAAAGGCTGCCCAGGTGTCGAGTTGGGTTAATACTTCAAAGCTAACAATGACGGCTAAGAAACTCCAGATCGAGAGAATAACTCCTATTGGTACACCCAGATAAGGGATAGCTACAAGGAAACCCAGCATTTGAGGGGCGTAGCTGAGTCCAATGATGCGGGCAACATCCCCAAATTGGGTGTTGAGGTTAAATAAGATGTTCCCAACAAACCAGACACTTAGGGCCCAGAATCCATAGGCGATCGCAAATAAAATGGCGGCACAGGTTAAACTGAACCCAAAGCGAATGGGTTTAACTTGATTAATATATAGAACAATTGATTGACCGATCGCCTGAGCCATCCCTGCTGCTAAAACCACAATGAGGGCAACGCTACCCCCTAACGGTAAGGTGTTGATCAGTTCAAAGGCTTCAGGATTGAGAGTTAATGCACTACTAACGAGATGCCAAAATTGATCGAGGGCAGTATCAGTCATGGGTTTTTAGGGGGGCAAACGATTGCATCCTGAATAGTTTTGGCTCGATTGTACACTGACTTGGTAACATGGAAATACCATATTGGACGACTTCAGACTGATTCGACTGTTTTGGGGGCGATCGCGATGACAGACAATTCGCAAATTATTGGTTATTTTCTCGAAGAAGCTAAAGAGCATCTCGATACCATTGAACAAGGACTGTTAGGCCTTCAGGCCGCGATGAAAGACCAAGAAAGCCTCAATGAGTTATTCCGAGCCGCTCACTCGGTTAAGGGAGGAGCTGCCATGTTAGGGTTTACCAGTATTCAGAAAACCTCCCACCGCCTTGAAGATAGTTTTAAGATTCTGAAAGAAAATCCTCAAATTCCAGTGGATCACAAGCTGGAAAATTTGTTTCTCAGCGGCTTTGATGTGCTGCGAGACTTACTCGAACGAGTTCAAGGACCATTTGGACTTCGAGATGATGAAGCTAAAACGATCCTAGATGAAGCTGAACCTCGATTTGTCCAGCTCCAAGCTCATCTAGAAAGTCTCAACAGTGGAGGTCCGGGTATTGCTGAAGAAGTGGCTCCGCCCCCTCCCAAGAAATCCCCTACTCCTGCCCCTGCACCGGTATCCAACAGTTCCGATTTCCCGCACCAAGTTACCCGCGTTTTGCGAGAAATGTTGCAAGTCTTTAAGCAGCCAACCACACCTACTAATCGTCAACAGTTAGAGGAGATTTGTTCTGGACTGTTCAATTTAGATGAACAGTCTGCGGAATGGATGAGTTTGGTGGAAACAGCTCAGACTGCAATTGGTAATCCTAAAGCCTCCTATGAAGCTTTAGCGCCTTTGGTGATTAAGGAACTCAAAATAGCAGCCGAGTTAATTAATGCAGGACGTACTCAAGAGGTCAAACCCTCTAGCGAATTAGTGAAATTGGCTGAATCTGCGATCGCTAAACGAGTCGCAATTACTCTGGAACCTCAAGCAGTCGCTCAAGTTTTGAGAGCTTCATTTAATCAAAAGCAGTTACAACAGTTAGTGGCGGCTTTGAAGAAAGGTGCTGCTTGAACAATGATTAATTATTGTTCATTGAAACAGCGATTCTTCCCTTTCATCGTTCTACATCCGCTCCAGTACCGATATACCTAACAAGGATAATCCTAACTTGAGCGTCTTGGCAGTTAAGTTAGCCAAAACCAAGCGTGAAGTCTTGTGCGGCTCTTCTGCTTTCAAAACTGGACATTGATCGTAAAACTGATTGAACTTTTGACTCACTTCAAACAAGTAGGTACACAAGCGATTAGGAAGTAAATCTTCCTCGACTTGTGCAACCTTATCATTCATTTTCAGCAGTAATCTCGCTAAAGCAAGTTCTGTAGTTTCTGTCAATTTTACCGTTGCTTCTGGGGGCAGATCCTCTAAATCAATACCTCCTTGACGGCTAATTCCTTGCACTCGCACATAGGCGTAAAGTAGATAGGGTGCGGTATTTCCTTTTAGGGATAACATCTTGTCATAGCTAAAGCGGTAATTACTGGTACGATTTTGACTAAGATCGGCATATTTTACCGAACTCAATCCTATTACTTGAGCAACATTTTGCTTGAATTCTTCTGTTTCGGTGCGCTCTTCTGCGATTAATCTTTGGTCTAAATCTTGACGTGCCCTGCGAATGGCTTCTTCTAATAGATCCCGTAATCTAACTGTTTCTCCCTCACGAGTTTTGTATTTTTTACCGTCTTTATTTTGCACTAACCCAAAGGGGACATGAATAACTTCTACGTTATCTGGTAGCCAACCCGCACGTTGCGCGACTTGAAAAACTTGGGCAAAATGATTGGCTTGCCCTGCATCCGTTACATAAATGAGGCGATCGCCCCCATCTTGTTTAATCCGATACTGTAGCGCAGCTAAATCCGTGGTGGCATAGTTATAGCCCCCATCTGATTTTTTCACAATCAATGGGAGTGGATCGCCGTCTTGATTGGTAAACCCGTCTAGAAAAACACAACTTGCGCCCTCATTTTCTTCCAGTAATCCCAAATCTTCTAAGTCTTTAACGACATCAGGGAGCAAGTCATTATAAAAGGATTCTCCTCGTTCTGTAAGCTGAATATCGAGCCAATCATAAATCACCTGAAATTCTTGCCGTGATTGCTCGCACAATAATTTCCAAGCTTTATAGCTCTGTTCATCCTTACTTTGGAGCTTAACCACTGCTTGACGAGAGGTTTCCTTAAAATCTTCGTCTTCGTCAAAACGTTTTTTGGCTTGTTTATAAAAGGCTACTAAATCTCCTAACTCTAAAGCATTAGCAGTAATCAATGCTTCTGGATAAGCTTCTTGAAGATACGTGATTAACATCCCAAATTGAGTTCCCCAATCGCCTACATGATTGAGGCGCAAAACCCGATGACCGCGAAATTCTAAAATCCGAGCAATGGAATCGCCAATAATTGTGGAGCGTAAATGTCCCACATGCATTTCTTTAGCAATGTTTGGACTGGAGAAATCTACAATTACAGTTTTTTCTTCAGCAACGGGAGCTATTCCTAGACGAGGATCGCACTGCAATTGAGCAACTCGCTGCTCTAAGTAACTGGGTTTAAACCTAAGATTAATAAATCCTTGTTTGGCAATTTCGGGAGTTTCATAAGCTTCTCCCAAGTCCAGATGATTGATGAGGATTTGGGCAATATCTTGGGGTTTTTGTTTAAGTTTTTTGGCTAGGGAGAGACCTAAATTACATTGGTAATCTCCAAATTGAGGATCGCTGGCAATAAAGATGAGGGGATCGGTATGGGCAAAATCATCCCCAAATGCAGCAACGAGGGCAGTGGAAAATTGGGTTCTGAGGCTATCTAAGGTTGAGTTCATAATTGTATGGTAGATGGCAAGTGATGACCTTACCCTAATTTCATACTTAAGTCTAGCCAGGGCGATCGCGTAATGGGGGCACTGCTGGAAATATAGTCTACTCCGGTTTTGGCGATCGCTCGAATGGTTTCTAGGGTAACGTTTCCAGAGGCTTCAATTTTGACGCGATCGCAAGAGTGGCGGATGATTTGGACGGATTCTGTCATCAACTCAATGCTCATATTATCAAGCATGATGATATCGGCTTGGTGTTCCAGCGCTTCTTGGACTTGTTCGAGGGTTTCGGTTTCGACCTCTATGGTAAGAGGGTAAGGCATCTGTTGACGAATTTGGGCGATCGCGTCTCCAATTCCCCCTGCTACAGCAATATGGTTGTCTTTAATCATCACTGCATCATCAAGTCCCATGCGATGATTCACGGCTCCCCCAACTTGGGAGGCATATTTTTCTAAGACTCTTAAGCCGGGTGTTGTTTTACGAGTATCTACAAATTGAGTGGGTAAGTCAGCAATCTGCTCTACATACTCACGGGTGGCTGTGGCAATGCCACTCAGTCGCATTGCCAAGTTTAGGGCGACTCGTTCCCCCATGAGCAAAGCTGCTAACGATCCGTTGAGTTCGGCGATCGTTTGTCCTGGACTACAGGCTTCTCCCTCTGAGAGCAGAGGTATTAGACAAGTATTGGCATCTAGGAGTTGGAAGACTCGATTGGCGATCGGTAACCCTGTCACTATACCCATTGATTTTGCCGTCCAGCGACCCTCAATAACATGATGGGACTGAAGACTTAAGCCTTGGGTTGTGCGATCGCCGCGACCAATATCCTCCATCAACCAATCTTTTAAACAACCATCCAAAGCCATCCCAACAGGCATCAATACAGTTGAACTCATAACCAACTCCTTATCCTCACTACAAATCACCAGTTATTGCCAAAATCCCAAATTTTCAAAATCTTGTCAAGGCTTACCCTGCATAGGCTGTAGCGTTTCAGGGCAAAAGAATTCGAGAATTTTGCAAAAAAGGGGTTGACAAGCCCTAGGAGGATTGGTTATATTCGTATTTGTGCTTGAGAGGGCAGCAGCGCAGAGCTGACTCCCCACTGAAGCCGCCGAACCTAGAAAATCCTATAGTTTGAAAGCCTAAGCTAAATGAGTTAGACCCTCGTTAGTTAATCAACTGAAGCAAGACTCCTTTAGGAGGAAAGCTAAAGTTAATCAAGATGATAAGGGAAAGAAGCGAAAGTTTCAATCCCCAAAGCCAAAAAA
>NZ_JAGHZH010000031.1:0-11213 GCF_017746885.1 Roseofilum sp. SBFL
GAAATCACTGACTCTTCTGCCACATTCACCTCCGAAAACCTAACTCCCTCTGTGCAAAGAACAGAAGAAAGCACCGACTCTTCTGCCACACTTGCCTCAGAAAACTCCAGTCCCTCCATACAAAGAACAGAAGAAACCACTAACTCTTCTGCCACACTTGCCTCAAATAACCCAACTCAATCTGTACAAAGAACAGAAGCAATCACTGACTTTTCTTGCACATTCACCTCGGAAAATTCAACTCCCTCCGTGCAAAGAACAGAAGAAAAAGCTGACTCTTCTAGTAACTGGAACTCAGGAAAATCAACTCCCTCTGTACAAAGAACAGAGGAGTTTAATAACTCCATATTAAATTCTGAGGGTAGTGTGTTAAGTGAAATTTCTGTGTCAGACAATGTACTGCAAGGTCGTCTGGCTAATCCTGGAGACGGTTTGATGAGGAATAGGGGAATTTTAGGGAAAAGTAAAAAAAAGCTAAATGTTAAACAGTCTATGTTTTTGCCTTCAGGTATTTCTATGAGTGCTAGTGGGGAGGTTTCTAGTAGTGATTTTACGAATAAACCTAGAAATTTAGAGCAGTTGATTCAAGAGTCTTTAAAGGCAAGAAGTGAATTGAAGGAAAAGGTTTCTGGACGTAAAGCGAGTGCGGTGAAGCCTATTAGTAAGGATGAAACAGAACTTTATGAATATTCGGAAAATGTTACAACGGAAACGGAGGAAGAGGAAGAGAAGGAGGAGGATAAAACGGATGTGGTTGAATTGTTGGCTAGGGAGGTTTATGGGTTGATTCGTCAACGATTGACTATTGAGCAAGAGCGCTATGGCTCTTTTTACTCTGGTCGTTTGCCTTGGTGATTTGGTTAAATAGGAAGGGTTAAGGATTAAGGAGGTGGGAAATGGGACTTTCGGATGCATTAACGTCGGCAACTAAGGGAGCGGTACTAACGGGTGCAGATCTGCTGATGATGGAGGCAGCGATCGCCGTAGACAAAGAACGAGAAGATATTTATGATATAGTCGAGGCCGAAAAGCAGAAGGCTGCACTCCAACTCTATCAACAGCAGTTTCTACAAGGGGATGTACGTTTAGTCAAAGCGGCGTTGATTCCGAGGGATGGGGAAGCGAGTAGCATTATTCGCTTTATGTTTAATCCAGAGGAATTACGATTTAATCGCAGTGTCAAGATTGAAGATATGCAAGGGGCAAGGACGGAACGGGGATTGCCTAAAGTGAATTTTGGATTTGTGGAACCCTACAAACTTACGTTGTCGAATTTGATCTTTGATACCTATGAGTCGGGAACCAATGTTTTAACGCAAATTCAACCCCTTCTAGATGCGGTGGATTTTAGCTCATTTAAAGATCCATTTGATGAACAAAAAGTTACAGTCAATGGAAAGAACTATTCTTATCAAGAACGAACCTTGGCGGTTTCGCTTGGAGATTCTATGATCTCTTCGTTTACGAAATCTATTAGTGGTGTTGATGTTTATGGTTTGGAGGAATATGGTTCAGAAAATATGTCAAAACAGGCAATTGAATTAAGACGACCACCTGTGTTTTATTTTATCTGGGGAGATAAGATTTATATGCGCTGCATGGTGGAATCTTTGGATTATAGTTTGAATATGTTTCGGCCGAATGGAATACCCGTCAGGGCAGTGGTAACCTTAAACTTGAAAGAGGTCGATCTAGGGGTGGCTAGTCGTAAGTTTAGCGAACGCCAGAGTTTTGTTCAAGGCGCTACTTAATATTGAGTGGATCGGTTTTTTTGAGGAATTACGAGTATGAGTGATGAAACGCTGTTTGTTTCGACTCCTATGGTTGAGATTGAGGGAGCAACTGAGGAGGAGATGAGTAGTTTTATGCGGGATATTTTGCAAATTTCTGTGGAGGAGAGTTTGCATTTACCAGGAATGTTTACGCTGGTGATTAATAATCCGTATAGTCCGTTGGATGATGAGACACAGACTTGGCAACACGATCGCTTAATTCAAGTGGGCAAAAAGGTTAAGATTGGCTTTGTTGGCAGTACGTCGGAGGAAAATGAGGCGACGAATCAGGATTGGTTGATTGATGGCGAGATTACGGGAATGGAGACGCATTTTACGAATACGACTCAAGCGCCGATCGTGATTCGAGGGTATGATTTGTCGCATCGTTTGCATCGAGGGCGGTATAATCGTTCGTTTCAGGATTATACGGATAGCGATATTGTGCGGAAAATTGCTACAGAAATGGGAATACAGGGGGGGCATATTGATGATAGTGGCAAGACTCACCCCTATGTTTTCCAGGAAAATCAGACGAATATGGAGTTTTTGCGGGAGAGGGCGGCGCGAATTGGGTTTGAGTTGTTTGTGCAAAATGGGAAGTTGCATTTCCGCAGTCCGACGGAGAGTGAGGTATTACAGTTGGCTTGGCTGACGGAGGTGGAGAGTTTTCGGGTGCGGGTGACGAGTTCGGAGAAGGTGGATGCGGTTGAGGTACGGAGTTGGGATTATCGGTATAAGAAGCCGATTGTGGCTAAGGTGGATCGCCACAATTTAATCACGAATGTGGAGGGAAAGGGCGAGGGAATTGTGGATACGAGCGATACGAATGATAGCAGTATCTATTTTATTGAGGATAGTTTTGGCTCTAATTTACCGTCTCCTCGGCTGATTGTGGTGGATAAGCCGGTTGCGAGTCCGGATGAGGCCGATCGCATGGCTCAAGCGATTTATGATGAGTTGGGGGGGGAGTTTATCTATGCCGATGCCCATGCAAATGGGAATCCCTTGATTCAGGTGGGTAAGGTGATTGAGCTAACGCAGATGGGGCGCTACAGTGGCAGATATTATGTGACGGAAACTCGCCATTTGTATTACCAGGGGATTTATACGACGGAGTTTAGTGTTCGGGGATTGCGAGGGGGGTCGATTTTTGATATTTTATCGCCCCAAAGTCGCTTGCGGCCGGGACAGACGTTGATGGTGGGTATTGTGACGCATAATCGAGATCCGGAGGGGTTGGGGCGGGTGCGGGTTAAGTTTCCGACGCTGAATCCGGAACCTGATGGTAGCGCCCATGCGAGCCAGTGGGCAAGGGTGGTGAGTGTGGGTGGGGGTAAACATCGGGGGTTTGATTGTTTGCCGGAAATTAATGATGAGGTGTTGGTGGCGTTTGAACATGGGGATGTGCATCGTCCTTATATTATTGGTGGGTTGTGGAATGGGCAGGATAAACCGCCAGAACCGGTTAATCGGACGATTTCCGATCGCGGAAAAGTACGGTTAAGAACGTTCAAAACGCCTAGCGGCCATACGTTACAGTTTGTGGAGGAAGACCAATATGCCAGTCGCGATGGGATTTATCTGCGCAGTAGTGCCGGTCATGAGATAGAACTCAATGATAGCGATCGCGCCCTGGAAATTACCACCAACGGCCAAAACAAAATCCGTTTTGATGACCGCAACCAGCGCATCGAAATTCAGACCAGAGGCGGTCATCGCTATATTCTTGATGATGCCCGGCACAATGTTACCCTAAAATCGACGGGAACTACTAGCCTGAATAGCTCTAGAGGGGTGCAAGTTAACCCAGGTCTGGGTCAAGTTAATGTATCTGGACATCTTACCAGTCAAACGTTAACGACTGGACAACTGATTATCGGATTGGGGGCGAATCAAGTTAATGTGGGAGAAGCGATCGCTAACCTACAAAAACAAGTCACTCAACAACAACAAAGCTTCCAAAACTACGTTCAACAGCAACAAACCCTCGATCAACAGCAAGATGCCGCTAGAGCGCAACTGGCTCAACAACTGCAACAAGCCCAAAACCAAGCCACCCAACTCACCCAAACTCAACAACAACTCTTGCAAGAGCAGCAACGCCAACAAACCCTCGATCAACAGCAAAATGCTGCACTGCAACAAACTCAAAATCAACTGAACACTCTCATTAACCCAGCCAGTCCGAGTCCAAGTCCTACCCCAACTCCAACCCCTCCAGCGCCATAGCTCCAGAGTTCCAAGCTATGAGACAATATAAAAAGCAATTTGGGCAGATTTACTTCTTGAAAAAATAAACTTTTAATCCTACGATTAAATCCCCCATCTCCCTATCTCCCTATCCCCCCATCCCCCCATCCCTTGAGTGACCTATCTTGGCCCTTTTGGCCCCTCTTACCCCTCTATCCCTACGGTCAACGGCGAACCCTGCGCCAAGAAGTCGTCCAAGACACCATCTGGACGTTTGACCAGCTTCAAGGGATTCTCTACGTGGTCGTTCCCATTCGCATGACGATTATCAAACTCTCCTCTGGGGGGTTACTGGTCTATGCACCGGTTGCGCCTACTCCCGAATGTGTGCGATTGGTGAATGAATTAGTCGATCTCCATGGAGACGTTAAATATATTATCCTGCCTACGGTTTCGGGACTCGAACATAAAATCTTTGTCGGTCCCTTCGCCCGTCATTTCCCCCAAGCTCAGGTCTTTATTGCTCCCCACCAATGGAGTTTTCCCTTTAATTTACCGGTGACCTGGCTGGGGTTACCAGGCAACCGAACGCATATTTTACCTGTCGACAGCCGTCAAGCCCCGTTTAGCGCCGAATTTGACTACCATATCCTAGGGCCGATTAACCTCGGACCAGGACAATTTGAAGAAGTTGCCTTGCTCCACCGAGCTACGGGTACAGTCTGCGTCACAGATACCATTATCTCTCTTTCTGAACAGCCACCGGCGATCGCCCAATTTGACCCCTATCCTCTCCTCTTTCACGCCAAAGACAGCGCCTCAGACCCCATTCAAGATACCCCAGAAAACCGCCGCAAAGGATGGCAACGCATCTGTCTGTTTGCCCTCTACTTCCAACCCAGCGTCCTTGAAACGCCCCAATGGTCAACGGTTTTTAAAAAAGTCATCAGCGCCCCAGACCGCTCTAAAAAAGCCTACTTCGGTCTCTTTCCCTTCAATTGGAAACCCAATTGGAAACAAGCCTTTCAACCCCTACAAAATCGTCTTTGGGTCGCTCCTGTTCTGCAAACTTTAATCCTCAACCGCGCTCCCCAACAAGTTTTAAATTGGTCTGAAAAAGTTGCCCGCTGGGACTTTCAGCGTCTGATTCCCTGTCACTTTAGTGCCCCCATTCGTGCCACAGGTTACGACTTCCGACAAGCCTTTTGCTTCCTCAAACAACATCCTCTTAGTCCCTATTCCTTACCCCCAGAAGACCTCAAACTTCTACAAACGATCGATCGCACTTTATCCCAACGCCGAATTGTTCCCCCTGCACAACAGAAAGTTTAGAGGTAATGATTCTGTTCGGTTAAGCCCTGCGGTAGGATAATCAATGCGATCGCACTAAACATTCTTGAGAAAACACCCATGACTGTTGATACCGTCTCCGCTGATAGCGTCCTAAATCAACTCCAGTGGCGTTATGCCACCAAAAAATTCGATCCAACGCGCAAAATTCCAGATCCGGTATGGAACGTCCTAGAACAAAGCTTAGTCTTGACTCCTTCTTCCTTTGGACTGCAACCGTGGAAATTTTTTGTCCTCACAGACTCTCCTTTGCGCCAGCAGTTACTGGAGCATTCTTGGGGACAAACCCAAGTTGTAGAAGCCTCCCATTTAGTCGTATTGGCGATTAAAAAAGACTTTGGTGTAGCAGAAGCAGAGCGATATATCCAATATATGGCGCAAGTGCGAAATACCCCCATCGAAAAACTAGAAGGGTTTGGGAAGATGGTTAAAGGGTTTTTGGGGAGATCGCCCGATCGATTTAATGTCGATGATTGGTCTACTCGGCAAGTTTATATCGCGATCGGTCAATTCATGACTACTGCCGCTATGCTAGGTGTAGACGCTTGTCCCATGGAAGGCTTTATCCCCGATAAATACGATGAAATCCTCGGATTAAGCGCAAAAGGCTATCATTCCGTTCTCCTCTGTCCTGCTGGATATCGTGCTGAAGACGATAAATACAGCCAACTGCCCAAAGTTCGCTATCCGACTGAAGACATTGTAGAGTATATTCAGTAATCATTACAACTTTGAGGGTCACTCTGAATGTTTGACCCTCATCTCTCTAACGCATTAAACTCACTTACCCCCTAAAAAACATTCATGCTTGATGACCTACTCAATTCCAAAAAAGCCAGGAAGAGCTTAAAAAAAAGCTTTTCAACCGTTGAAAAACTAGCAACCAACAGTTTGAGTAGTAAAGAAACTTCTGACTTGATCTACAAATCCAAGAAAAATGGTTTAAGCGATCAAGAGGTTGCCAACTTACGCGAAAAAGGGATAAAAGGCTATAAGTTTATTCAAGAAAATTTGATCAGTAAGAAAAAGAAAAAGAAGAAAAAAGATCTTTTCTAGGATTCAGTCATCTACAATAAAGAGGCTAAACTCATTGCCCTAGCGATCGCGGCTGAAGCAGATTTTTTAATCACGGGAGCCAAAGACTTTAGCCAAGTCCAAAAGATTGGCTAAACCGCGATCGTTTCTGTCTCTTTCTTGTTATAGCGCTTCGCGCTATAGTATTTACAAATATTGGCAAACGGCATGGATAGCTTGTTCGAGATCTTTCGTTATAGCCAGGGTTGATCCCATTCTCCGCCCTTATTCCCTATTCCCTATTCCCCATTCCCTATTCCCCATTCCCCATTCCCCATTCCCCATTCCCCATTCCCTATTCCCTATTCCCCATTCCCTAGCGTGAAGCGCTATAGATGTGTTCACCTAAAGGAGGCGGGTTAGCTGAAACCCCTCCAGCTAACCCGCCTTTATGTTAATTCACATTAATCTACAGTGAATCGCTTAATCTCGGCCAAAAATCGCAATCAGCAGGCGCAAGATAAACACAAACAAGTTAATGTACGTTAGGTACATCGACAGAGCGGCAGATAGATATTGTTCATCCCGATAGGTACGGGGGAGAATAAAGAAATCTACCACGGCAACGCCACAGAAGAGGAAAACGCCAAAACCAGAAATGGCAATTTCTAACCAGTTGGGGGTATAAACGCCAAAGAGAGAAAAGATAACTTGGGCTAAAATTACCACCAGAAAGGCAACTAAAGCCATTTGAATGGTTTGGGTTAAAGCCAAACCATCTTGCTCAGAGAGGTTCGATCCAATTTGGCGAGCGAAAACAAAAGCTACTCCACAACCGAGAGCGGCGAAGGCAATGCCTTGCATCCCTACGCCTTCAGTCCCTAGGGCAACGTAAACTAAGCCACTGAGGGTATAGCCAGACAGGAGGCTATAGGTTGCCAGTAAGGGGAGGGCTGTGCTGTTATTCGCTTTTTCAGCCACTCCTCTAGCGATAAAGAAAAGCACTAACTCCGCAATCAGGGCCACAATAAAGCTGGGCATGAAGATACTGGGGTTAGTTTGGATGACAGTTAAGCCACCATAGGTTCCGAGAGCTGTTAAAACCAAGCCTCCGCCGACATAGGGAAGGGCGTTAGGAATTACATTGGGTCCAACAACCAGTTGTCCCTTTGCTTCACGAATGTCATTGAGAAAGTTTGAACTGTTACTCATGGGTGTTTAAAGTAAAACCTCTATCACAAAGCCATATCTTATCTATTGTGGCGCAAAGCTCCATGGAGTTTCAAACAATCACCCAGTTTATTTTACTCTAAATCAGGATCAGCAGCACAATCACACTGAGGAGGGCGAGGATCGCAGCAGAGGATCGATCGCCTTCATCCTCTCGATAATCGCGATCGCGTCTATCCAAGGAGCGCTCTAACCCACATTTGAGACAAACATAGCGACGGGGATTTTTGGGATCTTGCACAAAAGGACAATAATTTTGGGAGCAATCCGTCAGACAAGTTTTTCTAGACATAAGCAGAAATCCTCAACCCTTATGATTGTCTGATGCAGGGGGGTTGAGGTTCCTTCCGGAAAATTGGGAGATAGGGGGACGCGGTGACGCGGAGAGAATCAATCACTGAGTTAGCAGAGAAAGGGAGAGTTAGGAGCTTTTCTATTGCCTCATCAACTCTTTCATTCCTATTACCCATTACCAATTACCCCATTATGTGGCTTTAATATCGGCGATCGCACTTCGGGCAACCCCGGCGATCGCCCGATCCGTTGCTTTTGGCAAATGATAATAACTCCCACCTGCCGTTTTCGCTAACTCTTTACCAAATCCTGTGGAAATAAACTTGCGTTCCGTATCAATCACCAACAGCTTAATCCCCAGGGCACGAATACGAGCCGCAATCTCTAATAGCTCGTTCTTAATATCTGGTTTTTCCTCCCCTTCCAAGGGTTCGCCCAAGGAACGCGCCAGGGGAATATTTCCCCGACCATCCGTAATTGCAACTAGAACCACTTGACCAATATCGCCCGATTGTTGGGCGTTCATGCCCACGCGCACCGCCGTCGTTAACCCATGGGCTAGGGGAGAACCGCCGCCACAGGGCATCACTTCCAGTCTACGGCGGGCAGAGGCGATCGAACGAGTGGGGGGTAACAAGACCTCCGCTTGCTCCCCTCTAAAGGGAATCAGGGACACCTGGTCGCGATTTTGATAGGCCTCCGTGAGCAGTTGCATCACCGCACCTTTCGCTGACTGCATCCGGTTGAGTGCCATAGAACCGGACGCATCCACCACAAAAACCACC
Organism: Roseofilum sp. SBFL; assembly: GCF_017746885.1. Classification (NCBI taxonomy): domain Bacteria; kingdom Bacillati; phylum Cyanobacteriota; class Cyanophyceae; order Desertifilales; family Desertifilaceae; genus Roseofilum; species Roseofilum sp. SBFL. Next base: position 8,639 of record NZ_JAGHZH010000031.1, read on the forward strand.
AGCGCCCCAGACTTGCGGGCTAACCGTTTGGATCGCACATCCCCCGATTCCACAATCACGCGGCGGTGGGGGTTGCGGGCGCGTCTGGCTTTCTGATAAGGAGCGGCTGCTCGCAGGGTGGCATCGACAGCAATGCGGCGCACTTTACCTTTGGGTAACATCGGTTTGACATAGCGGCCGCGATCGTCCGTAAATATCAGGGTACGACTGCCCGATTTTCCGTGCCGTTTGGCCATTTGGGCAAAATAAAGCACGCTGGAATCGAGAACCACGCCTTCCGGATCGAAGATAAATTCTTCTGGGACACTGGGTTCATCCGGTTCATTCTCTTCTGGGGGATCTTCCTCCTCTTCTTCTCGATCTTCGTCGTCATCATCGCGATCCCAATCCTCTTGGTCTTGGGGAGGTTCCGGGGGAGGAGGAGGCGGTGGAGGTTCATCCGGAGGTGGGGCTTGAATTACGGTTGCTCTGGGCACAATCACCAGTTGGACGGCAGTGCGTAAATCCTCTGCACTCACCTCCGTGCGTCCTTCTAAGGCAGCCGCTGCTTTAGCCACTTTCACGGCAAAGAGTTCAGCGCGATGACCTTGCACGGCTCCCCGAATGGCTTCCTCAACCAGATAGGAGACTTGTTCTGGAGTAATGGTGACATCTTTGAGCCATTCCCGCGCCAGTAAAATTTGGGTTTTCAGGTTGTCGAGTTCTTCCGTGTAGCTTTCGAGGAAGGCTTGGGGAGATTGGGTGTAGGACAGGGCTTGGCTTACGGCATCTACCCGTTGATCGAGGCCAAGAACACCATCAGCAGAGAGGCTAATGGCTATCCTATCTAAGAGATGTTCCCGAAGTGAGCCTTCTTCCGGGTTGTATGTGGCGATCAGAATGGCTTGACAGGAATGTTCAATACTAATTCCTTCCCGTTCGATGCGGTTGCGTCCTTCACTGAGAACGGTGAGCAATTGGTTACTGATTTGGTCATCCAGGAGGTTGATTTCATCCACGTAGAGAACGCCACGATTGGCTTTTGCCAGCAGTCCCGGTTGAAAGACGGTAGCTCCTTGCTTAACGGACTCTTCCACATCCACCGATCCTAAGAGACGGTCTTCGGTAATACCGAGGGGAATTTGCACAAAGGGCGCGGGTATAATTTCAGTTTCTGTGTTTGCTTCTGGATGTAATGAATCGTGGGGAGCTTGGTTCCAGAAGGAGTCTTTGACGATTTCGATCGCCGGAAGCAGGTCGTGAATCGCTCTAGCCATGACTGATTTTGCCGTACCGCGACGACCGGCGATCGCCACTCCCCCTAAACCTGGATCGACAGAAGCCAGGAGTAGCGCCAGTTTAATGGCTTCTTGGCCGATAACAGCAGTTAAGGGAAAGTTTCGGGAGGACGTGGGGTTTGGGGCGATCGCAGAGGGAGACTCGGTAACAGGCATGGTATATCAATAGAAGAGTGTTGGCTAAAGTTAACCATCCTCTAGGATACCGAAAAAGGGGGTGGAGAAGATAGGGGAATTTCGCTTTTGTTCTGGAGTTAGAGCATTCCAGGTGAATGGTTACCATAATTCAGACTTGCGATCGCTACAATATAGCGACAACTTTATCTCTTCTGTCGAGTGTGATTGTATAATAGATTTAATTGTCATATTTACCATGAAATTACCCAATGGTGAAAATGCTGAAATCTCAATGCAAAAGCTGATTGGTTATTGTCTCAATCCAGACCATTCTAGTGGTAAACATAAAGCTAAAGTTTTTGCATCCGTTTTGGGGATCACTACTGAAAACGCAGATCTATTGAAAGAGATGATTGAAAACGCGGCCATTGAGGGTGAGGTTGTGCAACAAGATAACACCCCATTTGGCGAACAATTTAAAGTGGATTGGATTGTTCCTCATCCTGAAGTGATTACACTTCGCACCATCTGGGAAATTACGTCAACTAACCCAAACCCCCGTTTAATTTCTGCTTTTATCAAACTATGATGAAACCTTTACAACTTTTAGATACTGTAGCCCTCCTCAAACCTATCTCAAGGGAAAGACTAACCTTAATAGAGCCAGATTATGAATCTATTCCTAGTTTACCAACTGGACAAGTGGGAACCATTGTTGAAGTATACGATCGCGCAGAAGATCCTCTCTATTTAGTCGAGTTTTGCGATCGCCAAGGCTGTGAATACGCTATGGCAACCTTAAAAGAAAATGAAATTATGGCTTTACATTATGAATTGACTGTGGCGTAGCGCGATCGCTCACGGATAATACTCTTGGCAACCAGAGATCCCATTTGTTAATGTTACCAGAACCTGAAATAGACCCACGTAAATTTGTAGAATATTCTATGAATCCCAATCATTCACAGAACTAAGGTAAGTGGATGGCATTTGCAGCATTAGGCTATGATGTACAAAGTACTGAAGGTCGTAGTGCTGCTGGTGCGATTCGTTCAGTCCAAAAGTCAAAGGATAAAACCTGAAACGTAGGACTGGCAAGGGCTTCAAGCCCTTGAAAACTAGAAGATTGTTCCCAATCGGTGGGAGCGTCTGGACTTCACCTCACTCTTGAGGTAGACGAC
>NZ_JAGHZH010000032.1:0-17678 GCF_017746885.1 Roseofilum sp. SBFL
CCAGCGATTTTTTGGGCAAGTAACCCTCTAACCTGATGCTATAGTTATGCGATCGCGACCATTGAGTTGAGGTTTTCAGCAAAATACTACCGAAAAAGGTCGCTATAGCCACCTTTGAGCTACCTTGTCACCCCTTGAGCCTCGTGGGTTGGGTTTTGGACAAGTAGAACGCAACGTCAACTCAACGGATTTGTTGGGTTTCGTTCCTTAATCCAACCTACGAACTTAGAGAGATGGGATTAGGCGATCGCAAATTCCGTAAACTTCCAAGTCTCCGGATCGTGAAACGCCAATACAATCTCCTCCTTCGATAGTCCTTTCAGCAATAGCTCATTGGCTATCCCTTCTTCCGTCCAATCCTCTTCAATATAAATTTTCTCATTTTTAATCCGAATATGAACGTGAATATTTCTAATTTTCTTCTTCCCGTCCCACCCCATAAACAGCCAAAAATATTGGTCGTGAGTTTCATCAAACACTAAACAACTTTCTCGATCTAGATTTGATGAACCAGAGACCCATTCATGATATTCAGTTAAAATTTGTTGAATCAAGTCGCGATAGTGTTCTAATTTATCCATGGTATGACTTCTTCCTTCTCCATATCAACCACAATTAACCAGAGCTGATTGACTTTGGCCACTTCTTGAATTGATTTTCTCCTAAAAAAGTTTTCGTAAACGTCATCTTTATTGTCCAACCGTCTTTAATCAAGGCATGTTTGACTGCATCATGATAAATATCTTTGGCCGGCATCTTCGATCTCTGGGTAAACACTCTGATATAATATCAGAGTCTATTTACAATAGGCTCTAACTATGCAATTTGATAATTATGAATTTGATGGTTCCCAAAATGCGCTGATTGGGCAATTAGCCAGTCGCATGAAATTTGTCAGTATCTTTTTGATGATTGGTGGAGTGCTAACGGTCATCTTTGGACTGCGCGGATCGGAAGAAGGTATCGGAGCCACGATCTCAGGAGTGGCTGATTTTTTAATCGGTATTTGGACATACCAAGCTTCTACTGCCTTTAAGCGAATTGTCGATACTGAAGGTCAGGATATAGAACATTTAATGGGTGCATTAGGAGAGTTGCGAAAACTTTACACCTTACAATACTGGGTTTTGATCGTTACATTGGTGGCTCTTATTTTGGTCTTGGTCTTGGGTATGATGTTAGGATTGCTTGGGGGTTTAGGCTAGAGTAATAAGGCTAAAACTAACTATAGTCCAAGTTCTACACAGGAATTAAAGTATTGTTTATAGAAGATTCGAGAAGTAGGAGCGATCGCCCTGTAAACTAAACTAGGAACTTACTCTGGTTCCCAAGTTAAACCGGAAAATCAGTCTATGGCCACAACATCAGCAGGCGATCGCCCATTACCCTCCTGGAACAATACTCAAGCCGACTATCCCCAAGATAAGTGCATCCATCAGTTATTTGAAGCCCAAGCGAACCGGACTCCTGACTCCGTGGCTGTTGTATTCGAGTCTCAACGACTGACCTATCGGCAGTTAAACGCCAAAGCCAACCAACTGGCTCGCCACTTGCAAGGGTTGGGAGTCGGACCAGAGGTATTGGTGGGTCTGTGCGTCGATCGCTCCTTGGACATGGTAGTGGCTATGTTGGGAATTCTCAAAGCCGGTGGCGCTTATGTACCCTTAGACCCCGCTTATCCCCAAGAGCGAATTGCCTTGATGGTTGAAGATGCCGCTTTGTCAATTGTCGTCACCCAAGAGCAAAATGCCAAGAAACCGGGTTTCTACGAGAAATCTCTGTCTCCCCACCAAATCCTACATAGAAAACCGGTTTCTCCATCGGGATCGCCTGCTTTAAAATGGGTTAACTTAGACAAGGATTGGGACAAGATATCGCAACAGAGTCCAGAAAACCTAGAAAGTAATATTAATGCTGAAAACTTAGCCTATATTATCTACACTTCCGGCTCCACAGGCAAACCCAAAGGCGTGCAAATTGCCCATCGTTCAGTCGCGAATTTGTTACATTCGATCGCCACTTCTCCGGGATTGAGCATTCAAGACACCATGATTGCTGTGACCACCATTTCTTTTGATGTTTCAGTCCCAGAAATCTATGGGCCTTTAAATGTCGGCGGAAAAGTTGTTATTGCCCGTCGTGAAGTTGCCAAAGACCCCGCACAGTTAATGGCATTAATTCACCAACACAGTGCCACAATCATGTCAGCCACTCCAGCCACGTGGCGAATGCTGTTAGATGCCGGTTGGCAAGGGAGCCAACACCTGAAAATCATTTCCACCGGAGAGCGCTTATCCAGGACATTAGCTAACCCATTATTAGAAAAATGTGCCTCTCTTTGGAACTTATACGGGCCGACAGAAATTACCGTTTGGGCAACCCTGTACCGAGTCAAACCCGGTGAAGGGAAAATAGCGATCGGACAACCGATTGCTAACACGAAAACTTATATTCTCGATTCAGATCGAGAACCCGTTCCCATTGGCGAATCCGGAGAACTGCATATCGGGGGTTCAGGTTTAGCGCGGGGATATTTAAACAGACTAGAACTCACCGCAGAAAAATTTATTCCTAATCCCTTTAGCCAAGATCCCAACTCCCGTCTCTACAAAACTGGAGATTTAGCTCGCTACTTACCGGATGGAAATATTGAATATCTTGGACGCATCGACCACCAAGTAAAAGTACGGGGCTATCGCATCGAACTCGGAGAAATCGAAGCCACCCTCAGCCAAAATCCAGAAGTCAAACAGGCGATCGTTGAAGCAAGAGAAGATGTCCCCAACCAGAAACGCTTAGTCGCATACATCGTTCCCGGTTCTGCCACTGACGAGCAAAATCCAGAAGATACCAGCGAACAGACCCAAAAATGGCAGAAAATCTGGGATGAAGCTTATATCCAACCCGACGAAACCCAAGACGGTAGCTTTCATATTGGTGGCTGGAACGACTCTTATACCGGCAAAGACCTCGACCCCGAACAAGTGCAAGAATGGGTTGACTATACCGTAGAGCGGATTCTGTCGTTGCAGCCCGATCGATTATTAGAAATTGGCTGCGGCACGGGTTTACTCCTGTTTCGGATGGCTCCCCAATGCCAGCATTACTACGCCACGGATCTTTCAGGGGAAGCCATTCGTTACCTAGAACGACAAATGGGTAATAACGAGTTAGCCCAGTCAGTCACCTTGCGACAGACTCCAGCAGATGGATTAGGTGAAATAGTCCAAGAAACTTTTGACACCGCTATCTCCAACTCAGTAATTCAGTTTTTCCCCAGTATCGACTATTTAGTCCAAGTTATCGAAACGGCGGTATCATTACTCGAGCCAGGAGGGCAAATTTTCCTAGGGGACATCCTCAGTTTGCCCTTGTTGGAAGCCTTTCATACCTCAGTGCAGTTATATCAAGCGCCCGCTGAACTGTCTGTAGCACAATTAAGGCACAGGATCGGCGATCGCCTCTCGCGAGAGCAACGACTCATTATCGACCCGGATTTCTTCATCGCCCTCAAACAACACTTACCCCAAATTAGCCATGTAGAAATCCAACTCAAGCGCGGGCATTACCAAAACGAACTCACTCGTTTCCGCTACGATATCGTTCTTCATATTGGCAAAAAATCCCAAAATGCCACAAAACCCCCCATTTATCTAAACTGGCAACCAGATAATTTAACTGTGGCGAAAGTTCGCCAACAACTGCAAGAAACTGCCCCAGAAATCCTCGTTCTCACCCGCGTTCCTAACGCCAGAATTTGGGCAGACTTGCAAGCGATAGAAAGATTAGCCAGTCCTGAATGTCCCGAAACTGTCGGAGAACTGCGACAACAGATTACCCCAGAAGGCATTGAACCCGAAGATTGGTGGCAATTGGAATCCGAAGTCGATTATCGGATTAACATTACTTGCTCAGGCAATAGTAGTGAAGCTTACTATGATGTCCTATTTATTCGCTCCGACAGCAACATCATTCCAGACAGCACGATTATTGCACCTCAAGAAAACGGACTCAAACCTTGGAGTGCTTATGCCAATCAGCCCTACACCGGCAAGCAACACCATCAATTAATTCCTCAGTTGCGCGAGTTCCTGCAAGAAAAACTGCCCGATTATATGGTTCCATCGGCATTTGTGGTTCTGGACAAACTGCCCCTAAGTCCCAGCGGTAAAGTCGATCGCCGCGCCCTACCCGCCCCAGATAAATCTCGCCCAGTTCTCGATGTAGAATTAGTTGCACCGCGAACTCCCACCGAAGAAATTCTCGCCGGACTTTGGGCAGAATTGTTAACGCTCAATGAAATTGGAGTCCTAGACAACTTCTTTATGTTGGGAGGAGATTCCATCCAAGCGACTCAACTGATTTCGCGAGTCCGGGATACTTTTGGGGTTGAACTATCCTTGCATCGGTTATTTGAATCGCCAACCGTAGCAGAATTGGCAGAAACTCTACTCGGCACTTCCAGCCAACAACAAGCAACCATCCAACCCATACCGCGAGAAGCAGAACTCCCCCTCTCGTTTGCCGAACAACGCTTATGGTTTCTCGATCAATTGCAGGAAAAAAGTATCGCCTATAACGAGCAAGAAGCCTTGCGTTTGACGGGTTCGCTCTCGATAGAAGCCCTAGAGATGGCACTGCAAGAAATTGTTCGCCGTCACGAGAGCTTGCGGACTAATTATCAAGCCGTAGAGGGTTCTCCAGTCCGGGTGATTCACGAGATTCAGAAACCCGGTTTCTTTAGTCAACTCGCTTCTACAGCCAATACTGACACAGAAACCCGGTTTCTTGAGTTGCAGCTTTTAGCCGCAGAAGAAATTCAGCAACCCTTTGACCTAGCAAACGATCCTTTACTACGAGTAACCCTATTCCAGTTAGCCCCCGATGATTATGTACTGTTGCTCACCATGCACCATATTATTACTGATGGCTGGTCAACAGGAGTATTGAGCCACGAGTTAGAAGTTCTCTACGGGGCTTATGTGCAAGGGAAACCGTCACCATTACCCCCACTGCCCATCCAATATGCTGATTTTGCTTGCTGGCAGCGGCAACCGGCGACTGCGGAAATGCTCGCGCCCCAACTGACTTACTGGAAACAACAGTTAGCCGGAACACCTCCTTTATTAGAATTGCCCACGGATTATCCCCGGAAAACCGTGCAGACGGCTAACGGAGGGAAAGAGTTTTTTGAACTGGGAATTGAATTTACCCAACGGCTAAAGCGTCTGAGTCAGGAGTTGGGCGTGACTCTATTTATGACCCTATTTGCCACATTTAGCACCTTACTTTATCGCTATAGCTCTCAAGAAGATATTGTTGTCGGTACGCCCATTGCTAACCGCAACCGCAGCGAAATAGAAGGACTGATTGGATTTTTTGTCAATACTTTGGTGTTGCGAAGTCAATTTGAAGACAATCCTAGTTTCTCCCAACTTTTGCAACAAGTGCGGCAAACCTTCTTGGATGCCTACGCCCATCAAGATGTCCCCTTTGAGCAGTTGGTGGAGGCATTGCAACCGGAACGTAGCCTCAGCCACTCGCCGATTTTTCAGGTGATGTTTGCTCTGCAAAATGCACCGATGAAACCTTTAGAGTTGCCAGAGCTGAGTTTTAATTGGTTACAGATGGAAAGTGCCAAAGCCAAGTTTGATTTAACGTTGTCCATGGAGGAGACAGCAGCGGGATTAATTGGCTATTGGGAATACAATCGCGATTTGTTTGAGGTAGCGACGATACGCCGCATGATGGGGAATTTCAAGACTTTGCTAGAAGGAATTCTAGCTAATCCCAAAGCACCAGTTAGCGAACTACCGTTACTGATAGAATCGGAACGCCATCAATTATTAGTAGAGTGGAACGATACCCAAGTCGAATATCCCCAGGACAAGTGTATCCACCAGTTATTTGAGGAGCAAGTAAAACACACTCCCGATTCTATAGCAGTGGTTTTTGAGGACGAAGAGCTAACCTATCGGGAACTCAACGGGAAAGCAAATCAATTGGCGCATTACCTGCAAAGCTTGGGAGTCGGGCAGGATGTGCTAGTGGGGGTTTGCGTAGAGCGCTCTGTAGAAATGATAGTGGGATTGTTGGGAATTCTTAAAGCAGGTGGGGCATATCTGCCTTTAGACCCCAATTCTCCTCCAGATAGATTAGCTTATCAAATCTTAGATGCCCAAGTATCAGTGTTGCTGACTGAGAAAAGGTTGGGGCATCTACAGCGACAAGAGCGAGTAAGTGAGGTTTTGTTAGATGTAGATTGGAGGTTAATCGCACAAGAGGCAAATAGCAACTTAGTTCCTCAAGCCAAGCCAGAAAACTTGCTCTACCTTATTTACACATCAGGAACTACGGGTCAACCCAAAGGAGTCGCGATCGCACATAAATCGATGATCAACTACCTTAATGGGATTGTTCGGCAATTTAATCTCAACTCTTGTGAACACTTTGCTTTGGTTTCTAGTATTACTACTGATTTAGGGAACACGATCATTTTTCCAGCTTTATGCACAGGAGGATGTCTTCATATCATCTCCCAAGAAACATCTTCTCAACCTGATGCTTTAGGAGATTATATACAGCACCAAAACATTGATTGCCTCAAAATTGTGCCCTCCCATCTCATGGCTTTGCAAAGCTCGTCTCGTTCCGAGCAATTGTTACCCCGTCAAGTTCTAATCTTAGGCGGTGAAGCTTCTCGTTCCGATTGGGTGGGTTACCTTCAATCTCAAGCTCCCCAATGTACGATCTTCAATCATTACGGACCCACTGAAGCGACCGTTGGCGTATTAACTTATCGATTGGAGCCAGAGTTATCAATAGAAAATAGTTCAACGCTTCCTCTGGGGTGTCCTCTTCCCAATACCCAAATCTATATTCTCGACAAGCATCTCCAGCCTGTCCCCATAGGCGTACCGGGCGAACTCCATATCGGCGGTGCAGGGTTAGCGCGAGGCTATCTCAATCGCCCCGAATTAACTTCTCAAAAATTTATCCCCAATCCCTTTAGTGACGAACCGGGTTCGCGCCTCTACAAAACTGGCGATAAAGCCCGCTATCTAAGCGATGGCAAGATTGAATTTATCGGACGCATCGACAACCAAGTGAAAATCAGAGGCTTCCGCATCGAATTGGGAGAAATTGAAGCAAGCCTAGCCCAACATCCTGATGTGGGCGAAGCTGTGGTTATTGTTCGCGAAGATACTCCAGCAGATAAACGACTGGTCGCCTATATCGTCACTAAAGAAGATGTGACCTCCTCTGATGTACGGAGTTTCCTGAAAACGAAGCTACCAGACTATATGGTTCCCAGTGTGTTTGTGTTTTTAGAGGCATTGCCTCTAACTCCGAATGGCAAAATAGATCGCCGCGCCCTACCGGAACCCGATACAGAACAGAGAGAAACAGGAGCGATCGCCCCCCGCACCACTACGGAACTACAACTATGCCAAATTTGGTCGGAAGTTCTCAAAATTTCCACCCTTGGAGTACAAGACAACTTCTTTGAATTGGGCGGTCATTCCCTGTTAGCCGTTCGTTTGATGGCTCGCATCGAACGGCAATTAGGCATTCACCTACCTTTGACTACTCTGTTTACAGAACCGACGATCGAAAGCCAAGCCCATTTGCTCTCCTCCCAAAGCCAAGTCCGCTCCCATTCTCCCTTGGTGCCGATTCAATCTTCAGGAGAGTTGCCACCATTGTTCTGCGTACATCCGGTTGGCGGCAACGTTCTGTGTTATGCAGAGCTAGCCCAAAATCTGGGCAACAACCGACCATTTTATGGCTTGCAGTCTCTGGGGTTATCTGGCGAACAGGAACCTTTGACAACAATAGAAGAGATGGCGGCTATTTATATAGAAGTATTACAGGAAATTCAGCCCGCCGGTCCGTACTATCTGAGCGGCTGGTCAATGGGCGGTATCGTTGCTTGGGAAATGGCACGGCAGTTGCAAACTTTGGGGCAAAACGTCGAGCTACTGGCGTTGATTGACAGCTATGCACCGAGCCACAATCAACAACCGATTGATGAGGCTTTTTTGATGAATACTCTATTGGGCGATCTCGGCGGTATATTTGGTACAGAGTTCTCAATTTCGACCCATGAACTTTACCCGCTTCAACCCTCAGAACAGTTAGGTCGCATCTTAACTGAAGCCAAACGCCTGAATATTTTGCCGCGAGAAATCTCCCTTAAACAGATGGATTGGTTGTTTGAGGTTTTCAAAGCAAACCTGAAGGCCGTATACGATTATCAACCTCAGCCTTATTGGGGTCGAGTCGCTCTATTTGCAGCCAGTGAACTAGAAGAAGACCGAGGGTGGAGTACTTGGGTGACAGGGGAGTTGGAAACTTATATGATTCCCGGCGACCATTATGGGATGATACGATCGCCCCACGTCTGGGTTCTCGCCCAAAAGCTGGAAGCTTGCTTGAATCAGGCACAATAGCGATCCAAGATCAAGTCTGGTTAAATAGATTAGAGTTTTATGATTAAGCTCGTGGGAATTGATCCTTAAGACTTGCCAAAGCTGACCAACGGGAATCCATAGCAGTATCGTCAGGTGCAGCCATTTCCTGAGTCACCTCAATTCCTGGACAATCTTTATCGCATAATTGCCGATGGGGAAGTCTTAAGCAAAGCTGTTCGTAGAGCCAAGCTTCAGGGTCAAAATGACCTTGAGGGGATAGGGTTTCCACCAAATCCTCTAAAGCCACTTCTCGCTCTAACGGTAGATTATCATTGAGAGTCTCGGCATTGGGATCGAGCCAAATCATTTCCTTCGCTTTCGCCCGCAGTCGATAATTATATTGTTGCAGACAGCGATCGCACTTCAGGGTTACGATCGTTTCGGCGATCGCCTTCACCTCCAAATAACTCCCTTGGTGAATCATCTTAATCCAGCCCTCAACAGGCATCAAAGAATCTAACCCATCCAAATACTCATCAACCTCAATCTTGAGTTTTCCATCTGGGCACTTCAACAACCCAGGAATATGGATCATCTGCATCATCCACCTCCTTGCAAACTACTCCGTGAGCTGGGATCGCACTCGTACAATCAAGCATCGATGAGGCTCCTTACCGACACTCTCCGTCTCTAGATCCTCATGCGATTGCAAAAACTGATGCACTTCTCGCCTTTCCGCCGATGAGAGCGCCTTCATCTCATACGCGATCGCCGTTTGACGCACCGTATAAGCCGCCACCTCAGCCATTTTCTGCACTTCCTGCTGTCGCTGGTGACGATAGCCATTCAACTCAACTGTAAACGACCCCTGTTCCTCCCGGTCTTGTCCCAGATTGAGAATTGCATTAATCAGATACTGAATGGCATCTAAACTTTCGCCCCCCGTACCCACCAACTGTTCAATCTGGGACGCATTCAAAGGTGAAGGGTCAATCGTTAACCAAGACGTTTCCTGTCCTGACCATCCTTCAATTACCTCCACCTTCACCGCAGTGGTTAGTCCCATCTTGTTTAACAGGTTTTCTAGCCACTCCTGGCCGCGCTTTTGCATGGTTTCCTTCATCGCTGCTACCGAGGCCTATTTCTTTTTCGATTCCGGTTTAGTCTTCTTTTTAGACCGCTTTTCAAAAGGCAGATCCGCGCGATTGTCGGATATGGTACCCGCAGGACTAACGCTCAGGCCTTTCTCCTCGACTAACTTCTGGAGATTTTCCGGCAACGGTTCCTTAGACAAAATAAACGTTTGTGCCGTTTGGAAAATATTGGCAATCACCATATACATCAAAACCCCAGCCGGTAAGGGAAAGAATAAGAACATCCCTGTAAAGATAATGGGCGTAATCTTATTAATGGTTTGTTGCTGGGAATTGGCATCATTATTAGTACTGGTTCCTCCCTGGCCAGACAGAACCTGGTTCAGATACAAACTGACCCCGAAGAACAACACCATTCCGAGGATGTCAAAGTTAATATTGCCATTATCATCAACAGCCCCAACTCTTCCGAGAGCTTTAATAAATAAAAATCCTTTCTCTGCTGCTAATCCTGGAACTGTCCCTTGAAGGGTCACTTCTCCCGGTTGAAGAGCAACTAAAGAGCCATCGGGATTAACCTCAACAAACTCTTCACCCTTAGTTATCGTCCAAGTCGGTTGTAACTTTTGTACCTGATCCGGATATTGAGCCACCAACTCGTTAACCGTTTGTCCTTCTACAGTTTGTAGGTTAATTTGGGTTTTCTCGCCCACCCCAATTTTATTACCTCCAGGCAAAATTGCCGCTACTTTAGCATGAACCCCATCTTCGATATAGATGTTTTGGGGTTTGGTGGCATAAATTTGGGGCTGAATTCGCTGAATCTGTTCTTGGGGGAAAATCTGCACATCCACCGTATAGTTAACATCGGCAAACGGCGATCCTCGCAATGTGGCAAACAGGGCAAATAGAACCGGCATTTGAATCAGGACTGGCAAACATCCAGCTAAGGGATTCCCCACCTCCTTGAAGAGTTTTGCCATCTCTTCCTGTTGTTTTGTGGGGTCATCTTTGTAGCGATTGCGAATTTCTTCTTGTCGCTTTTGCATGTAGGGCTGTACCACACGGGTGCGGCGCATACTGCGAATCGATCCGGCACTGAGGGGATACAGAGCAAACCGAATGACCAAGGTTAGGGCGACGATCGCCAAACCATAGCTCGGTACGATCCCGTAGAAAAAATCCAGGATCGGTAGCATAACGTTGCTAGAAAGAAAACCAATACCAAAGTCCATTCGTCGTGAGTCAACCTTTGCGCTGAGGAACTGCCTCTTCAGTGTATCTGATTGTCGGAGGCTTGATCTGATTAATTTTCACCGAGAACAGTCAGACTGTCCTCGGACGAATAAAGAATTAGGCGTTAACCTTACTCCCAGAGCCACTTTTCGTTTGGGCATTTTTGGAGATTTTGCCATTGATATAGTCATACAGTTCCCGAAACTGGGGGAGCGATCGCAGTTCTAGACGGCTGCCATCCTTAAGCGTAATCACCATATCTCCCCAAGATCCAAATCCCCTGGGAACAACAACCACTTGGGAGATTTCCGAGTAAATCACATCCGTGCGGTTGCGTCCCATCCATCCTCCAACACTAGAAACCCGGCGGCTGGTAATCCGATATCGAGACCAAATCGCTCGAATAATCGAACCAATGGTTAAGGGGAGAGCAATAATGGTAAAACCAATAAAAATATTGAAGATTAAATCTCCAATATGGGGGCCACCATCATAGATGACATCTTCTTTAATTCCCATTCAGTACCTCTGCCTGTGCCAATAACTGCTCTAATTCTTGCAGAAATTCGTCCCAATTGCAGGATTGGACACTTGGGCGCACAATAAACACCAATCTCCACCCTCTCTGAATTTTGGGAAGCAATTGGCGTAGTTTGGCCCGCATTTGCCGTTTTATCCGATTGCGATAAACAGCTCGTTTATCAACTTTTTTGCCAATCGCAATGCCAATTTGGGTGGGATGGCTTGGACGATGGGCATTTTGCGAACGAGGAAGTTTTGGCCCTAAAGCCCTTAGGGTCAAATGGGTGGTTTCATGTCGGCTTCCTTGACGATAGACTCCGACAAAATGTCGTCTATTTTTCAGTCGATTAGCTTTGGGGAGCATGATATAGCGCTTCGCGCTGGTCATGGGTAAGAGGTCATGGGGGATTTCTTCCGATTTCACCATGACCTCTTAACCAGCAAGGATTTCCTCTCATTCGCATTAGCTGTAAATCTTAAACCGTTAACCGATGACGGCCTTTTTTACGACGCGTGCGAATTACTCGACGGCCGGTATTACTGCGCATCCGGGCCCGAAACCCTGATGTTCTCTTTTGTTTGCGGTTGGTTCCTTCTAAGGTTCGTTTACTCATAGAATTGGTTTCACTTAAATGGGTTAGCGACTCAATTGACATCCTCCCCGGTCTGAAGACACGGGGATTCCTAAATCTCACGATTTAAGCTTTCTGCTTCTTAGCAACCGCCTCTACTCATTAGCAAGTTTTATGGTCTTACGTTCGCTCCACAGACTATCCCCGCAAGCCCTGCGGTTCTTATGTAATAAAAATGTCACAATTGCTCATTATACCATAGATCGCGGGATGTTCCCTGAAACGGCAGAACAGGGAATAGGTAATAGGTAATAGGTAATAGGGAGCAAGCTATCTCCACGTCTGTGCGCCTCCCCTGTCCCTCCATCCCCCTATTCCCGTCAATTATGGACTAATGCTCACTTCCCAGGTTCCGATATAGCGAGGTAGGGGCACTTCACCAGGGGTGAAGATTAAGCACTTAAACCGATAAATGCCAAATCCGGGGTTTTTGACATTGGAAAAGACCAACTCTAAATTCCCCGTTGCTGCGGGGATAGGGTCTTCTGGGTAAATCTCAACCAATTTATTTTCTTGATCCCAAATCACTTCTGCTAAGGGTTGAGCTTTTCCTTTAATGCGAACTTCCACTTTATCTGGGTCAATGATGCCTGTAAAGTTGGCGGGACTTTCGGCGTAGGATATGGTAAATTGCTGAACTGCTTCCGTGAGTTTCTTTTGAGGAACTCGAAGCCGATAGCGATCCCATTGATTGGCAATGCCATCATAGTCAAGGCGGAAGGGTAGGGTATTTTCCCGTCCAGGACCACCAAAGATAGTCAGTCCCGGTAAACCATTGGCGAAGGTTAGGGTAGGCACAGCCGCCACCAGACCTGTGGCGATCGCCGCAGCTAATAGAGGATACTTGATCGACTTTAATGTTTTAAGCATAGGAAAACCGCTAAATCCACTCATCCTTGATTGAAAACTACGTTACTTAACTTTACCAAAAGAAACCCCAAGATTGACAAACGTCACTTCTATCGGGCCATAGTGCGGACGCAAGGCTGGAGGCAAAAGTGCCACAAATACCTAATTCATAAAACAAGTTAAAGATCCCCTAGGGTTTCCAGGGATCGGCCTACGATCCATAGGAACCAAATGCAAATGACTCAAATCCAGTCGGTGCTATCCATCCAGCAATAGTGCTGGTTCGACAATAGCCCATTGATCGCTATAGAAGAGGAATATCCATGAAAATAGGAGTTGCGAAAGAAGTTGAGTATCGAGAACGCCGAGTTGCTCTAATTCCCGATGCGATCGCCAAGTTAACCAAACAGGGGTTAGAGATTTGGGTTGAATCTGGCTTAGGCGAGCAGTCCTGTTTTGAGGATGCTGCCTATGAGGAAGCGGGAGCGCAAGTTATTTCTGATAAAGAGAAATTATGGAAAGAAGTAGATGTGTTGTTAAAAGTTGGCTCTCCAGTCGAAGAAGAACTCGGTTTACTGACTCCCGGAAAGGTACTGATTAGCTTTTTGAATCCCTTGGGTCAACCAGAGATGATCCAGAAACTGGCCAATGCTCAGGTAACGGCCTTAAGTATGGAACTGATTCCCCGTACCAGTCGTGCCCAAAGTATGGACGCTTTATCCTCGCAAGCGGGGGTAGCGGGTTATAAGGCTGTTTTGATTGCTGCTGCGGCTCTACCTAAGTTCTTTCCGATGTTAACCACGGCTGCGGGAACCATTCGACCAGCCAAAGTATTTGTCATTGGGGCTGGAGTTGCAGGGCTACAGGCGATCGCCACGGCTAGACGACTGGGAGCTGTCGTAGAAGCCTTTGATATTCGTCCCGCTGTCAAGGAAGAAGTACAAAGCTTGGGTGCTAAATTCGTGGAAGTCACACTCAACGAAGAAACTGTAGCAGAAGGGGGTTATGCACGGGAAATTTCTGAAGACTCCAAACGTCGATCCCAAGAATTAGTAGCCGAGCATGTGAAAACAGCGGATGTGGTGATTACCACCGCTCAAGTTCCCGGGAAAAAAGCCCCTCGGTTGGTGACGAAAGAAATGGTGGCACAAATGAAACCCGGTTCAGTAGTGGTTGATTTGGCCGCTGAACAAGGGGGCAATTGTGAAGTGAGCGAAGCGGGTAAAGATGTTGTCTATGAAGGCGTGACCGTCATTGGGCCGATCAATCTTCCTGCATCTATGGCCATTCATGCCTCACAAATGTATGCCAAAAATATCTCTACTCTGCTGAATTATCTGGTGAAAGAAGGCGAGTTGAATCTCGATTTTGATGATGATATTATCAGCGGCACTGTAGTCACCCACGGGGGAGAAATTCGCAATCAGCGAGTTAAAGATGCGATCGCCAGCGAACAATCTGCTCTAGCGAGTTAACGGGTTTAGGTAGGGATGGGTAGATAGGGGAATTCTGCATTCCCTATTCCCTATTCCCTATTCCCCATGTCCATTACCCATTACTAAAATCATGACAGAATCATTAATCGGCGCTTTATTTGTCTTTGTGCTGGCCAGTTTTGCTGGCTTTGAAGTGATTAACAAAGTTCCGCCTACGCTACACACCCCTTTGATGTCTGGGGCGAATGCCATTTCTGGAATTGCCTTAATTGGGGCCTTAATTGTGGCTGGCGATCGCACCCTCAGCATTAGCGTAATCCTCGGTCTAATTGCCGTTGTCTGCGCCACAATCAACGTGGTGGGCGGTTTTTTAGTCACCGATCGCATGTTGCAAATGTTCAAGAAAAAAGAAGCGTGATCGCCAAGATAGAGGGATAGGGAGATAGGTGGATTCCCTATTCCCTATTCCCTATTCCCCATTCCCCATTCCCTATTCCCTATTACCCAAATGACAGCATTAACGGATTATTTACCCACAGGGATTCAACTGGTTTATCTGGTTTCTGCATCCTTGTTTATCATTGGTTTGAAACAACTCGGCTCTCCAGCAACGGCTCGCAATGGGAATTTATTAGCGTCTGTTGCCATGTTTTTAGCCGTTGTAGTTACCTTGTTAGATCAACAAGTTCTCAACTATGAATTTATTCTAGTGGGGATTATTATTGGTTCCCTGATTGGGGCGATCGCAGCTAAACAGGTCGCCATGACAGCCATGCCTCAGATGGTAGGCTTATTTAATGGTTTGGGGGGAGCTGCATCTGCTCTGGTGGCGATCGGCGAATTTTGGCGGCGCTTAAACCAACAGCAACCCATTCCCATTGATGCCAATCTCTCCATTATTCTCAGCGTCTTTATCGGTGGCATTACCCTCACCGGTTCCCTCATCGCCTTCGGAAAACTCCAAGGCTTACTCACCGGAGCGCCCATTAAATTTCCCCTGCAACAACCCATTAATATCCTCCTGCTGATTGCTTTTCTGGGTACAACCGGCTATTTACTCTACGACTCCATCAATGCGCCGATTTTCCTAGGCATGACTGCTATTTCTTTACTGTTGGGAATCCTCTTCGTCATTCCCATTGGTGGCGGCGATATGCCTGTGGTAATCTCTCTGCTCAACTCCCTGTCAGGTTTAGCTGCAAGTGCCGCTGGATTTGTGGTGATGAACAACGTCCTGATTATCTCTGGTGCATTAGTTGGAGCATCTGGTTTAATCCTCACCCAAATCATGTGTAAAGCCATGAACCGCACCCTCACCAATGTTCTCTTTGGGGGCTTTGGCACCGCTGAAGGAACCAGTAGTAGTGGAAGTTCTGGAGGAGCAGTACAACAAACCGTTCACAGCATCGACTCCGAAGAAGGAGCCATGATGCTCGGCTATTCCAAATCTGTCGTAGTCGTTCCCGGATATGGCATGGCAGTTGCCCAAGCCCAGCATGTCGTCCGGGAGTTAGCCGATTTACTCGAAAAACAAGGAGTTGAAGTCAAATATGCCATTCATCCTGTCGCTGGACGGATGCCAGGACACATGAATGTGCTGTTAGCAGAAGCCAATGTTCCCTACAACCAACTCTATGACATGGATGACATCAATCCTCAATTTGACCAAACTGATGTAGCGTTGGTAATTGGAGCCAATGATGTCGTTAATCCTGCCGCTCGCAGTAATCAGGATAGCCCCATTTATGGGATGCCCATTCTAGAAGTAGATCGCGCCAAGCATACCATTGTCATTAAGCGCAGTTTGAATACTGGGTTTGCTGGCGTGGATAATGAGTTGTTTTACAAGGATAAAACGATGATGCTCTTTGGTAGCGCTAAGGATATGGTCAATCAACTCGTTTCTAGTGTCAAAGAGTTGTAGGTGTAGTCATTTCCAATAACAAGGAGAGAGTAGTGGCTCAAAGTTTTGAGCCACTACTGCCTTTTATGCCCTGGCGATCGTTGGTTAATTCATCAGGTTTGATATAATCAGGATATTCACGCAAACCAGGACAAACTCATGAAACTTTCTACAGCATTGATTTCTGTAATAGATTATCTTGAAGGTGAAAAAAAGAGTCCCATTCGCCATGAATATCTTGGCGGCCAAATATTTGCCATGTCTGGTGGCAGCGAAGAACATAATCGTATTGCCGGCAATATCTATACTCGTTTATTAAGTCACTTACGGGGAAGTGGTTGTAAAACATTCATGTCAGATATGAAAGTTAATATGCCCATGGCTCGCGATACTGCGGAGCTTTTTTATTATCCCGATGTCATGGTGACTTGTGACCCTCAAGATACGGAAAGATATTATAAAACTCGTCCTTGTTTAATTGTAGAGGTACTTTCTCCTTCCACTCAAAGTTTAGATCGACGAGAAAAACGATTGAATTATCAAAGTTTGCCCAGTTTACGGGAATATATTCTGGTTTCTCAAACCCAAATGAAGGTGGAAGTGTATCGACGGAATACGGATGGAACCTGGTCTCTAGAAATCTTAGAGTCAGATGATAGTTTAGAGTTAAATTCAGTGGATTTAACCTTGACAATGGCAGAGATTTATGATGAAGTTTTGACGAAGTGAGGTATGAATGAGTAATAGATTTAAATTCTATCCATGACTAAAGTTCCTATCTATGATGTGGTAATTGTGGGCGCTGGCCCAGTAGGGTTAGCTACGGCGATCGGTTTGCAAAAACGAGGTCTAGAAAATATTCTAGTTATTGATAAAACTCGTGAATTTCGTCAAGTTGGTCAGGGATTTGATTTACTGCCGAATGGTTTAAAGGCGCTGAAACGGATTGATCCAGATGCGTATTTGGAAGATACTTGGTGTTTGTCTAGGGGGATTTCTCGGTTATTTGAGCAAGGTTATGAAGAGGATCTAGAGAAAATTAATGAAGTGTTTGATGAATATGAAAAAACTCGCTATCCAATTATGGCCCAAGTGCAACAAGCCACGTTGAGGGGATTATATCAAACTGACCAAGAATGGCAGGATTATAATCAAAGGATACATGGCCGGTCTTTAAGTTGAGATTGGATGCATCTCTCTTGTGGTTAACTAACTCAAAGCAGCGATTATTGAGTCAATATATGAACGCAGTTCTAGAGCAGCGTCTTTTAGTCAGTTATATTGACTGGTATTTATCTTCAATAATGTCAAATAATTGTGCCATCCCGTATTCTCAGTTATGCTGAATTGTGTATTCATGGATCTCTAATTCGTTATAAACCCGATGATGAACGGCGATCTCTACAACCTGAAACGTTTCCTAGGCGCACAAGCGACATACTAAAACGTTGGAGCTTAAGGGATGACAAGGAGGCTAAAGAGTAGACTGTATAAGGGATAGAACCTTTAATCCCTTCTGGAAAAATAAGCGCTTATGAGGCTTGGAATCCATCAATTCTTGAGCCAAAGAAGACCAACATTGAAAGGAGTGA
>NZ_JAGHZH010000033.1:0-11483 GCF_017746885.1 Roseofilum sp. SBFL
CACTTGCAAACCACTCTAGAGCAATTACAAAGGACTCAACTTCAGTTAATCCAGAGCGAAAAAATGTCTAGCTTGGGGCAAATGGTGGCGGGAATTGCCCATGAAATTAACAATCCCATCAGCTTTATCTCAGGCAATATTATTTACTCACGCGATCATTTCCGCACGTTGTTAGAGCTGGTCGAACTTTACCAACAAGAATTTCCTGATACAAGTGTGACTCTGGCAGAAAAGCTAGAAGACAGTGATTTGGATTTTGTTAAGGAAGATATGGAAAACATCCTCTTCTCTATGGAGAAAGGGAGCGATCGCATTCGCCACATTATTTTGGGATTGCGTAATTTCTCTCGTTTAGATGAGTCAGAAATGAAGCGAATAGATGTCCATGAAGGATTGGATAATACCCTGATGATTTTACAGCATCGCTTCAGTTCTACTGGGAAGCGAAAGGAAATTAAAATCACTAAAGAGTATGCAAAACTGCCGCGAATCAACTGCTACGCCAGTCAACTCAATCAAGTCTTTCTTAATATTATCACCAATGCGATCGATGCCCTAGAATCCTTCAACGCTCAGGTGTCTTCTAAAACAAGAGAGATTCGCATTAGCACTGAAGGTACTGATACACGAAAAATCAAGATTCGCATTGCAGACAACGGGCCAGGAATTAGTGACAGCATTCGCCAGCGTATATTTGACCCGTTTTTTACCACCAAACCTGTCGGTAAAGGGACTGGTCTGGGTTTATCCACCAGTTACCAAATTGTCACTGAGCAGCATAGGGGACAGTTGTACTGTGTCTCTGAGCTGAAAAAAGGAACGGAGTTTGTCATTGAGATTCCCCTTGAGTTATAGCAGAGAAGGAGTTGCTTAGGATAGTTATCCCTCTTCTGTCACTCTAGGAAAACTCTTGTCTTGACTAAATTCTAGAACTCTTGCAGGATCAGCAATCGCGATAGTTTTTCCTAACAGAACCTCAAAAATTTAGCCAGAAAGGCAAATATCTCTCTCTATAGGGGATAGAGCGATCGCGATCTCCGAAAGTGAAAGAAAAGCGTGAAAAATAGTTTTCCAATTACCCATTACTGCGCGAAGCGCGGTAATACATTTTCTGTTGGCTGTTCCCCGTTCCCTGTTCCCTAAAACCACAATTGAGCTGTCCTATGTTCTTCCCCACTCTCTACTGAGCATCTCTGCGTCCTAACTCATAAACCCCACAAGCAACACAGGCCAATAATCCCATGCTAATGGCCCAACTGTTGCCTAATGTTGCTTCTACAGCCCAATTAAATAAACCACCGACAATTAGAAAGGGAATAATACTAAATAAGGAGGCATAAAAGGCATTTTGTGCTTCTCGACTTGCCCTAGTGCGTTCAAATTCCTCCACTGAGGTATAGAGACTGCGTTCAGCAAAATTGAACCACCGAGTCAGTTGCAGCATAATCCAATCACTAAGAGGAGAAAAGCCTAAGTAAAGACCCAGAGACCAAAGGGTGGTTCCGGCGATCGCTGTTGTATTCAGTGAAAAGGAGAAGGGGAAAATGTCGGTGAGCATGAAGACAGGCTGTTTGAATGCAATTCTACCTAGTGTAATCAATTCTCCAACGTTTGCATTAAGGATTCAAAAAATCGATTAATGCTGTATAGGATCATACTCCATTGATTTTGGAGAATGTCCAGGGTGATGGCGCGATCGCGTGAGCGATACGGAGTATTATTGCCCCTGATGTCAATTAAGGTATTATGCTTAAAATAGAGAACCTGCAAGTCTTCTACCACTCCAAACGCACCAAAAGGCAAATTCAAATTGATTGCGGCGATCTCTCTTAGGGTTCGATCGAGATGTTCTGGGGTAACTTTATCACTTAACTCAATAAACAATTGTAAAAATTCTTGCCTAGCAAAATCCTCGCTCTCATGCAGTTTAGGCAAAATACAAAATTGCCAATCTATAGGGAAACCATCTAAAAGATAAAAGCGGGCAAGCAAACCATAATAGGGAACCTCTTCTGTAGGTTCAATCCATTGGTTTTCGACTTCCCAAGAAGTTAGGATCTCTTGAATGGAAACCAATAATTCATGGGGGCGCTCTGAGGTCTCCATGATTTACTCTACTTACTGTAATCGAGTTGTGTAACTATATTACTTTGCGCCGGTAATCGGCTATTGGCAATTCTCTTGACTGTGAGTTTGAGACCTAAACCAATCAAAACACACAATCCAGGATAGTGCCTCGGATTGAGATCGTTAGCTTGTAGATAATCGCGTAGTTTAGTCTTATTTTCCTTAGCTGAATCCTCTTGAAGATCGTCTCGTTTCTGCAAGAGTTGCATATCGACTTGTGCCTGAGTGAGAATCGTTTGAGCCATTTGATTGAGACGATAGTAATAATATTGGTCAGCATTCACAAAACCGTCCCTTCTTAAGAGATAATCTCGAATTTGATCTCGGGCTTTTTCTTGGTTAGAAAAACCAAATTTTTTCGCCATAAATCCAGTTTTTACCGATCGACCTGTAAGTTGTTTATATCGTTCATTAACGCCTAATTCTTCATCAACAAAATCATTCTTCCGCTTACGCCAACCAAAATATTTAGCTAGAGCCACTGTACCACCAATTACCCCAGCAACAGCTAATGTTATCCATCCAACCGGCCCTAATCCAGCTAATAAGAGAGCGCCACCGAGCATCATGGCGGTTCCTTTGGCAATTCTGGCTGCACCCAGCTTTTTGTCCCAACCTTGGTTTATTGCTCCTAGTTTTGCTCCTTTCTTCAGGTCAGTATCGAGGTGAGGATCATCACTGTTGCTAATTTCTTCTAAATCTTGTTGATTTTGCCCAGCTTGACGATATTGACTGATCCCAACTCCGACATTAATGGCTCCTCCAACAATGGCAAAGGCTCCTGCTGCGGAGGTTGCTGCTGCGGTCGAAAGTCCACTTCCGAGCTTATGGAGTATGCCTGTATTTTCGACTGCACTGGATAAGGTGACCAGTCCGGTACTGGTATAGCGGCCGATGTCAGCGAGGGTAGTGCCTAGCTTACCGACGCGAGTTTTATAGAGAGCAAGATCATTGTTGGCTAAAAGTTCTGTATATTCTCGATAGGCTGTAATCAGTAATCCTACGACTCCCAACAGGGAACCAATTTCACTGCTCCAATCTGCGACGACTTGACCCCCAACAAGATTGGCCAAATGAGACGTAGAGGCAGAACCAATGGCAGCAATCGCGCCACCGAGTTCGGACATATCCTGGATAAAGGTCTCATCCCAGGGGTTGACGGCCCTAATGGTTTGCAGTGCATCAGAAAATTTTGTCCAATCAAAACCTTTACGACCGAACTTGCTCAGTTGTCTGGATTTAAGTTTAGATTTGGCTTCAGCTAAGGAAAAGTTACTGACCCCTAGCTGAGATAAAATCATGGCTCTTTGCAGAGGCCCTTGGGTTTTATAGAGATAGAAAATATCGGAGTAACCGGATGTACTGGCTTTGTGTTCAATCCAATTATCAACGGGGATTAAGAGAGATAAGAGTTGTTTTTCTTTCTTGTTTTTCTCTTCTAATAATAGGTTTTTGGCTTCTTTTAATTCTGAAATTTTTTGTTCTAGCTTAATTTTATCGGGGCTGAGGGGAGCTTTGTGGGAGGGAGGTTGGCGGCGATCGCTTTGTGGCTCAGAATTTTCTGTATTGGGGGGTGAGGGAGCCTGCTGGGTGGGGGGTTGTATGGTTCGGTTGGGTGTGGAGTCTTGGGGGGCTTCTGTGCCAGAGGTTAGGTTATCACGCTGGATCGTGGGTTGGCGCTGCAACAAGTGAGCGGGTTTCCAGGGGGTGATGGGAGAGCGATCGCCTAATGGTTGTAAGGTTGAGGAGAAATGTCCCCAGTTGAGGTTGTGTTTGGGTAGAGTAGGAGATTGGGGTTTGGGCGATCGCCGAATGGTTCCGAAAAGGGGAGATTTGTGGGGCGGCGAAATACTTCGGTCTTGCCGAGGGAGACGCTTGGGATAGAGGCGATCTGTGGGATTTTCGAGGGCAGAGGGCGATCGATATAAATTCTCTTGCGGCGCTAAAGTCGAAACTTTGCCCAACAGTTCCCTAGAATTCACGGGTAGACGTTGGACAGTCGAAGAAGATGGAGTATTGTGTTGGCTCAGTTCAGGGGTTGTCTTCACCCAAGGACGGGACTTAGGCAATTGGGTTTTAGGCTGTACGGTGTCCTGAACGGTTCGTTTGCGTCGAATTTTCATGATTTGCCATGGCCAATTTACGGCCCTACCGCCCATTATATAGCCTTGAGGGAGTTGTCATTGCCATCCCAGGGAAGCGATCGCCCATGTCAGTTAACCACAGAGGCATGGAGAAAGAGAAAAGCGGTATAATTACCCGCTATCTGAAAGAATGGGCTGAATTTCTTTAGTTCACGTCATTATTGCTTCAGGCGTTGCAAAAATCAGGTTTGGAATGAAATGGTGTGCCCTTCGACTCTGCTCAGGGCACACTACTTTATCATGACTACATGATGACTACCGATTACCCATTTTTTGCCTTGGGTTTGTGGGTGGAAGCCACAGAAAGTTCTTTCAACTGGCGATTATCCACAGTTGCAGGAGCATCGGTGAGCAAACACCGCGCTTGCTGGGTTTTAGGGAAGGCAATTACATCGCGGATGGAGTCTTCACCGGCAAGGAGCATTACCAGTCGGTCTAAGCCGTAGGCAATTCCGCCGTGGGGAGGCGTTCCATATTCAAAGGCTTCTAGGAGAAAGCCAAATTTATTATGGGCTTCTTCGGAGGATAATCCGATCGCCTCAAACACTTTTTCTTGAATCTCCCGTTGGTAGATCCGCACGCTTCCCCCACCAATTTCATTGCCGTTATAGACCAGATCGTAGGCTATGGCACGGGCGCTTTTGATGTCGTCTAAGTCCTCTGGATTTGGGGAGGTGAAGGGGTGATGCAAGGCTTCGAGACGCTTTTCGTCAGCATTCCATTCAAACATGGGGAAGTCGGTAACCCAAATGAGGTTAATTTGATTGTCGTCAATTAATCCCATTTGTTTGCCAATGACTTGCCGCAACCGGTCTAGGGTTTTGTTGACCGTGGCAGTATCGCCAGCTCCGAAGAGGAGTAAATGGCCCGCTTTGGCTCCCGTGCGTTGCAGGATTTCCTGTTTTTGTTCAGCACTCAAGTTATCTTTAATCGCGCCAATGGTGTCAATTTCTCCATTTTCACGGACGCGAATATAGGCTAGACCCCTAGCGCCGGCTTCAGTGGCTTCTTTGAACAGTTCGCCGCCGGGTTTAATGGCTACATTGGAGATGTTATCGTTGCCGTTGGGAATGGGCAAAATTTTCACTGCGCCACCAGCGGCAACAGCTCCGGAAAAGACCTTAAACCCACACTCTTTGACGACATCCGAAACTTCGACTAATTCGAGTCCAAACCGGGTATCGGGGCGATCGCATCCATAGCGATCCATCGATTCTTTGTAGGTGATGCGGGGAAAGGGTCGGGGGATATCAATGTTTTTAATGGTTTTGAAGATATGACAAACCAATCCTTCGTTGAGATTAATGATGTCTTCTTCGGACATGAAGCTCATTTCCATATCCAATTGGGTAAATTCGGGCTGGCGATCGGCTCGTAGGTCTTCATCCCGGAAGCAGCGAGCAATTTGGTAATACCGGTCAAGCCCGGAGACCATTAGTAGCTGTTTAAACAGTTGGGGGGATTGAGGCAGGGCGTACCATTCCCCCGAATTTACCCGACTGGGAACCAAGTAATCCCTTGCTCCTTCTGGGGTAGAGCGTGTCAGGATGGGCGTTTCTACTTCCATAAACTGTTGCTCATCTTCTAAGTAGCGACGGATCGCTTTTACGACTTGGTGGCGCAGTTGCAAGTTGCTACTCATGCGATCGCGTCTCAAGTCTAAATAGCGATACTTCAGCCGCAAATCTTCCCGTACAGCCTCCTCTTCATAACTGGAGACCTGAAACGGCATTTGCCGGTTAATTCCATTGAGTAGCTCAATTTTATCGGCATAAATCTCGATTTCTCCCGTGGCAATTTTGGGGTTGAGTGAATCTTCGGGTCTCTGGGTGACTCGTCCCTGAATTCGCACCACGTACTCATTGCGCAGTTTTTCCGCCAGTTCATAGGAGTCGGGTGTCCGGTCTGGATCGCTGACAATTTGCACGATTCCGGTGCGATCGCGCAAGTCCAGAAAAATTACACCACCATGATCGCGACGGCGATCGACCCAACCACACAGGGTTACCGTCTCGCCAATGTTTTTTCCTTGTAATTCTCCGCAGTAGTGGGTTCGCATGGTGGTTCCTAGCGTTCAGTAGAGTTCTTGCTTAACACAACTTCCCCATTATCCAACAAGAATGACGGTACTGAACGATCCAAAAATTTTTCCTTGACAACTCGAAGTCATTATGAGTATGATTGAATCAATCCAAATTCATAACGACTTCGTTTTAGCTGTCTATCAGGAGATCAACACTTATGTTGCAGAATAAAGAAGGCCAAACCGTACCCAACATCAGCTTCCGTGCTCGCGTCAACAACGAATGGAAAGACATCAGTACTGATGAGCTATTTGGTGGCAAAACGGTTATTGTCTTCTCTCTTCCCGGAGCCTTCACCCCTACCTGCTCCTCTACCCATGTTCCCGGATATAACGAACTTGCGGACGTTTTCAAAGCAAACGGAGTTGATGAAATTATCTGCGTATCCGTTAATGACACCTTCGTAATGGATGCTTGGGCGAAAGATCAAAAAGCCGATAAAATCACCTTCATTCCTGACGGCAACGGAGACTTCAGTGCTGGAATGGGCATGTTAGTAAACAAACAAGACCTCGGATTTGGTCAACGCTCTTGGCGCTACTCCATGCTCGTCAAAGATAAAACCATTGACAAAATGTTCATCGAACCGGAAAAACCTGGCGATCCTTTCGAGGTTTCCGACGCAGAAACGATGCTCAAATATATCAATCCCAACGCCGTTAAGCCGAAAATGGTGTCTCTATTTACTAAAGTCGGCTGTCCTTTCTGCGCCAAAGCCAAAGCTGTGCTGCAAGAAAAGGGATTAGAATACGAAGAAATCGTACTCGCCGATGCTGTAAGTACCCGTTCTCTTCAAGCGATTACCGGCAAAATTACGGTTCCCCAAGTCTTCATCGACGGTCAACATATTGGCGGTTCAGAAGATTTAGCGGCTTACTTCGCTTCCTAGCGATCGCGCAACCGAGAAACCGGGTTTCTACTTTTACATCTAGTGTCCTTGTTCACAGGAATAGAAACCCGGTTTCTTACCCCCTCACTACACAATTTCCTCTACATGAAAGGCGCTATAAAAAAATGCCTTATCTCGATCGTACAGATGATGGGCTAAATCAGAAAGAGGGCGAATTTGATTAGACCATTCTGGGGAACAATGGCGGGGAACCAATAAGTTCCAATAGGCTAACCTGCCTCCCTGACGGCCTTTTTGAATCAGTTTTGCCAGAATCTGGTGATAGGAGTCTAAAGACATATATTCAAACATATCACTGAGATTATAGCGATCGATTGTCTGGTTGGGTAACTGATCGAGAAAGGCTTCTACAGAACACTGATGCCATTCTAGGTGATCGAGGTTAGCACGAATTGTGTCAAAGTGTTCTGGACGCAGGGCATAGGGCAGTGCGGTGGTATGATGGCCGGTTAAAATCCATTGTAAATAGGGATTATCCGCCGGGTTAAGCTGAGTTAGGGCATATTCAGCGCGATCGAAAATTCGTTCAGCGACATTGGCATTCACATATTGGAAAAAACTGGGGTCTCGCCCTAAATTTCCCATTACCGTGCGGGAGAAAAAGAGGCGAAACATCCATCGCCATCGTCGGCTATTCCAAACCTGATTATAAAATAATTGGCGCTCTTCTAGGATTCCTCCTTGCAAGAGTTGGTTAATCTGTTTTTTGCCATGGACTAAGGGTAAAATATAGCGGCGGAAAATCTCAAAGTAGCGCTCAAATTTACCACTATTTCCGATTCCCATGGCAATCAATTGCGGGCGATCGTCCCAAAACTGTTTTACTGTGGGGGAAAGGTGAGGACAGCAGCGCTGATACAGGGTTTGTCTGGTTGTGGGTTCTGTACTTTCAGTGGTGCTACCCATCAGAGATAATAGCTCTGGATGAGTTAAACAGCGATAGGCTGCGACCCGTAATTCTAAACAGGCTAGTTGTGCTAAACTCAGGTCTAGGGCAATGACTCGCTCTGGCGATCGCGTCAACAGAGCCAGAGTATTATCACCGGCTGAGGCGATCGATAAGTAGGTATCTCCCGGTTGAATCGCTAACCCTTCCAGGAGGATCTCAGCATCTTCCCAACACTGACCATAGCGGATCTGGGAGAATTGGGCACGCTCTTCGATTTCGCTGGACATGACGGTTGCCCCATATCAATGGGTCAGGTCTTGAGCAAGCGGGTAGGAGGAATCGAACCCACTCTCATATTATAAACTAACGCTATCCAAATGGCTAGAAGCTTTACCAAAGCTACCTTTTTGACTCGTGCTCCAAATATTTGGTGGTGAGCTGTTTTAGGGATTAATTGGCTTCAGGAGCCACTCTTGATACCAACTGGGTTTTGAGTCATACAATCCCCCATTACTTTTCAATTTTTATTGAGCCTCCATACTCACTCAAGTTGCCAGAGCTATTTATACTACGTTTTGTCGTGCCGAATGTGGGATATAAGTTATCTATGGCTTGACCTATTTCTTGCTTATCCATTTGGGGGGTGTTATGGTTATTTTAGGCATAGTTTTCCCCGCAAGGGTTTGAGGGGCGTGTGGCTTTGCCTTGCGAGCAAGAAATAGCCAGCCTCCCATTCATCTTTATCTCATGCGGATGGCGAGACTCGAACTCGTGTTTCACCGAACCGCTAACGCGATAGCGTAGACTAAAAGCCCTGGCTTACATACATTTCAACACACCGAACCTTGAAAATGTGTTGAAAGTGTGTTGAACATGGAAACCTACATAAAACAAGCATGGTCTCTGGCAAATGAGTATTTCCACTCTAACCAGATTGACCCATCCAAGAAGGTAGACCACGAACTGGTGAGGACTTACCTTAAGGCTTGCCAGAAGAGTACCTCCAGGGGTGTTCGGATTGTTAGTAGCGGTAACCGACTGTATCTCCGGTTCAAGACCGCTACCAAACCAGCAACGGTTAACAATTCCTGTAACGAGTCATTCACTCGCGATGGTTGCGTCAATGCCCTAGCTAAGGCTCTATTTGTGGCTCACAAACTCAATGAATGTGAGACAGAAAGCGAGTTCTGGTTATGGTATGAGACACAAATCAAGGGGGCTGTATCCCTTGAAAATGACATCACTACTATCGGGAATGCCATTGAGGTTGTAAAAGCCAATTACCTCAATGGCTACGACAAGTGTGGTAGAGATAGAAGTGATGAGAGGCTTAAAACTAACACTCTAGCTGGATACCATGATGCTTATGGGCAATACCATAAAAAGCTCAACCCAGAACTCAGGCTGACTGGAGAGAACATCATCTCCGAGCTTACCCGTAATTGGGAACAGTTGATCAAGTCCATCTCTGGGAATCAGACTCTCTGTTCTAAAGGGTTCAAACATGCTTATAGTTCATGTTGTAAGCTTCTAAGGGATACTCGACTTGACAAAGAATTGTCCAAAGTACAATCGCATTTTGGGACTATCCGAGTCGTCAAAAAGAACAAAGAGCAGACCATCGACCTAGAAACTTTTCTAGACTTCAGGGCTAGGGTTTTGGGACTCAATGGTTATGAGCTAACTAAGGCTCAGTGGCGAAACATTGACTCTCGTAAATCATGGTTCAAGGCTATTTGTATCAACCTAATTTACGGACTCCGTTGTTCTGAATTCAAGGCTATCTTGAATTTGTATAAGCCCGTCACTATTGATGGAGAAACAGTTCCTGCATTATCCGATCCAAGTAACCAATGGCATGAAATTGTGTTGACCGATGGGTTTTGGATTACTGATACTAGCGGTAAAAACCACTGGGTGACTATCAAGACCGGGGGACGTATTGCCCGTCCAATGATTCACCCAGATTACCCTAACCTGATTGAGTTGTTAGGAGTAAAAGACCCAGAAGTGAAGATGCCTGAGTGTATCCCTAAAGCTGATAGTCCACCGTCAACCGTCAAAGAGGTTTATCAGACACGGCTAAGACAGAAACTGTCTCGGTTTATCAAACAAGTTGGCGGACAAGGCTTCACTCAAACTCATGCCTTAAGACACTTGGCTAATTATCATGGCATCATCTCAGGTCTAACAGTAGACCAGAGGTCTGCAAGCCTTGGGCATTCCACTTTAATGAATGACACCACTTATAAAGGGCATCAATCAATTAAAAATAAAAGGGGCCTTCTGAGACGGAAGGTAAACAAGGATGCTGAAATTGCTGAACTCAAACAGAATCTACAGCAAGCTCAGGAAACCATCCGTTTCCTGAAAAAGGAGAATGCCAGGCTCAATGAACTCCTAGGAGGAAATGACGACCTCCCTAGGATTGGCGGTTAGAATAGAGTTAGTAACGGAAACTTGAGGACAAGCAACCATCCTCCAAAGACCCCATTTAGGGGTCTTTTTTTTGGATACTTTATGGTGCAGAAGGGATAAAAGGCACTATTAATCAAGCAAAATAAACAGTTTATTGACTCATTCAAATTACTCTCTTTTAGAAGCGGTTGATATAAGACTTCAACTCATCTAGGGACTTATCACTATATTCAATCAATTTCTTACTGGCGAGTACTGCTGCATAAGCCGTATCTTCAACCAAGTAAACTATACCTCCAGCTTCTGGGCTACAGTCATATCTGTCTAGCCCCTCTAGCTGACTGTGTTCGTCACTCAATTCAATCTCGATTAATTTATTGAAAATCTGAGCGCTTATCTGCAACTCTAATTCTTTTTTCTTTTCTTCCATTGAAATATACCCCACAAAAACAACCTGATAAATTTATAGCACTATTACAATCAAATAGAGCTGATTATTGCATTTTTTATTAATTAGCAAAGCTATTAATATTCCAGTTCAAGATAGGTAAGGTTCTGTTCCCTATCTCACCACCCGAAGAAAATAGATTAATCAGCTCGCTCCATCCGTCAAGGGTTCCCTACCGGCTCCACTTCGTTACGCCCTTGACTGCTGTCACTTGAGCTGATGCTATTTCTCTTATTCGGGTAGTTCGGTAGGGGAATGTTTTCTTTTTTTAATATGGGTCAAGCAACATAGCTAAAACTCGTAAATTTCCTCAGTTTTGTCGTCAACGGTAATCCAGACGGTATCGCTCTTAAAAAGCAGCGTATACAAATCAGCCGCCTCCCAAGAATGCATGTGAAACCCAATGGAATAATTGTGTTCCACGCCTTTGTAGTCGCAATATTTGCGCACAACCTCTAGCGGA